>NZ_JAWOVM010000007.1:0-112580 GCF_033339895.1 Vibrio sp. 1751 | reverse complement strand
TTGATCTGGAATTCTAATTGGCACGACTTTCTCTCCCTAAGTATAGTCAATCTAGACGTCTATACTTCTAAAGCTAACTTAATTAAGTTTAGATGTCGATACGAAATCCGACTTTTCAATCTACTCTTTACATTATGGTAAACCGTACTCGGGGTTGTCACACAATTGTGACTAAAGCAGAGTTTCTGATGAGATAGGTTTGAAACGCAGTGTGTACTATTTGCTGGTAATTATGCGATCACGTTAATATGTGAAGGTGACTTCGTAGTAAGGAAGTCTCAAATTAATGAGCCATACTAAAAACAATCAGCTCACCATTTTGCATTAATGTGCATATTTGGAAACATCGTCAGTGGAGGACATTATGTTCGGTATTTTCAAGAGAAAGACAAAGATTCAGAGCATAGCTCAAGAAGTTCCTTGCGTGCTACTGCATTCGTTTGGTGATAAAGACATTTATACGCCGGAAGAGATTGATCAAGCTCTTCAAAAGCTGGGTTATGATAAGAGCAAGGATATCAGTCATTATCAGTATGCGTATGGAATGTTTGCCGATGAAGCCTCTTACGAGCTCCTAGAACTAACGGATGAGCTAGGTAATTATGGTCATTTCCAACGTGAAGTAGGTAAGATGCTACTCAATACACCTGAGCCGATTGATATGCATATCTACTTTGAAATTTCTCGTCAGCACCAAAACGTCAGCCTTTCACCTGGTCATCAAAAAGTAAGCGAAAGTGATGGTGTGTAAACATCGTTAGTGGTATTCCATCGTGAGATGAGTATAATGCGCGGCCTAATTATCCGGACATGTTGTCGGTTACATTTCTGTTGAGCGTTAATGCCTTATGTTCAAAATGCTTGTCTCTATGCCACCAACGTTGGCGCTGTCGATAGCGATTGTATGTGAAGTGATTGCCACTTCTTATATTCCCAAAACAGAGCAATTTACGAAAGTAATGCCGAGCACAGTCGTTTTGATTGGTTACGGCATCGCTTTCTTCTTGCTTTCCGTCACAGTGCAAACAATGCCTGTCGGGGTTGTTTATGCCATATGGAGTGGTGCTGGGATCGTTTTGGTTGCGACGGTTGGTTACTTTGTTTACGGACAGCGTCTAGACTTACCAGCCCTAGTTGGTATTGGGTTTATCATCGCTGGTGTGTTGATCGTAAATTTATTATCCAAAACAGTAGGGCATGAATAACGCCACTCTACTTGTTTAGTGAATAAGAAGCCGCAGCGAGAAATTGCTGCGGCTTTTTAGTGCAAATTCAATCGCTAATGGCGAGTATTGATATGATGTCTTATTGTTGCATTCATCACGGTCGCATTATGTGATTGAAAAACAGGCATTATTTAGCGCATTGAAAATACAAAGTTATGTTTCTTCAAACTTTAGGAAAGGGCAGTAGATAAATCACTCCGATAGATGTTAACGTGGCGACTCATCTTTACTGCTTTTTCATTCCCTACATATTTCTGCAAAGTTCTTATTGTGTAGTGTGTCGAAGAACCATAGAATCCGCGCGCTTTAATTTATGTTATTGGCGTTATCAATGATAAAAGTGCAGTCCATTATCATTGTTTTTATCACTTATAGATGGGCACATCTGACAATACTTACATGAACAAATACAAAAAGCCTGCATTCAAGGCCGAATTTCTTTTGCCTCGTTACTGGGGAACGTTAATTATCATTAGCGTGATGTACTTACTTAGCCTCCTTCCTTTTAAAGTTCAACTAGCTTTGGGACGCAACATTGGTCGTTTAGCTATGCGACTCATGAGAAAACGTCAAGTTACGATCAGACGCAATCTTGAGCTTTGCTTCCCTCATATGGAAGAATGCCAACGCGAAGCAATTCTAAAAGACAACATCGACAATACTGGCATCGCACTTTTTGAGACTGCAATGGCATGGTTTTGGTCAGATAAACGGGTAAACAAACACGTCACGATAAAAGGCATGGAGCATCTAGAGGCTTTAGAGAAGTCAGGCAAAGGTGCATTAATGTTGGCCGTACACTCAATGAATCTAGAGTTAGGTGCTCGAGCTTTTGGCATTAAAAAGTCTGGAACCGGTGTTTATCGCCCAAACAATAATCCGTGCTTTGATTATTTTCAGTATAAGGGACGCTCTCGCTCTAATCGTACACTGATTGATCGTAAAAACGTCAAAGCCATGCTTGAAGCACTTAAAACGGGTGAGCGGGTTTGGTATGCACCGGACCATGATTATGGTAACCGACGCTCGACATTTGCACCGTTATTTGCCGTTAAAAATGCTTGTACTACGACAGGTACAAGTTTGTTGGTTGATTCTACAGATTGCGCCATTGTGCCTTTTACGATGGTAAGAGGAAAAGACGGACACTATACCCTAACCATTAGTGCGCCCGTCGAAGGTTTCCCGAAAGAGGATCATCAACGTGCCGCCGCATTCGTGAATCAAATAGTTGAAACATCAATCATGGCAAGTCCGAGCCAGTATATGTGGCTTCATCGTCGGTTTAAAACTAGACCAGAGGGTGAGGACTGTTTGTACAAGCCTAGGCTCATCCCTAGCTTGGCATAACACATAGAGAGCCTACAAAAAGCCCAAGGAACATACGAACTTTGGGCTTTTACTTTCTATTCTTTTCGCTTTATAAGTAGCGATCTTTTAGGTGAGCTTGAAAGTGTTTAGCATTCAGTGTTTCACCCGTGGCTTGTTTTACCAACTCATCAGTGGTGAATAAGCTACCTTTACTCCAGATGTTTTCCGAGAGCCAATTGAATATCGGAGCTAAGTCGCCAGAACGAATAACCGCATCTACATCGACGGTTTGTTTCATTGCTGCCATAAATTGTGCAGCGTACATCGCACCGAGCGTGTAGGACGGGAAATAGCCAAAACTTCCGTCTGTCCAATGGATATCTTGCATACAGCCATTTTTGAAGTTTCCTTCGGTTGATAGCCCCAAGTACGCTTTCATCTTTTCGTTCCAGAGTTCTGGTACATCTGTATGTTTGATGACGCCGTTCATGAGATCTCGCTCAATTTCATATCGAAGAATAACGTGAGCAGGATATGTTAGTTCGTCAGCATCTACGCGAATAAAGCCTTTTTCTACGCGAGTGTAAATTTTGGCTAAATTGGCTTTTTCGAATTCACTACCAGAAAAATGGTTAGAAGCCAGTCGAGCGAGGTGATCGATAAACGCGCTGCTTCGTCCTATTTGCATTTCAAAGAAGAGTGATTGTGATTCATGAATACCCATAGAGCGAGCTTCTCCCGCGGGTGTTCCTGATAAATCTTTTGGTAGCCCTTGCTCGTATCGAGCATGGCCAGTTTCGTGGACAATCCCCATCAATGATTGGACAAACTCGTTTTCATTATAACGTGTCGTAATACGCACATCTGCCGGTACACCGCCACAAAATGGGTGGGTACTCTCATCAAGTCGACCGTGTTCAAAATCGAATTGAAGTAGCTTCATGACTTCCAAACCGAGCGCTTTTTGCTTTTCCGCAGGGTAGTGTGCAGTTGGCAATAAGATGTTGTCTGATTGTTGTTTTTCAAGCGCTTCATCGATCAAAGTAGGAAGCCAGGTTTTCACGTCAGCAAAAAGAATGTCTAACGACGCAGACGTTGTGCCAGGTTCATAAACATCGAGCATGGCATCATAAGGAGTCGTGCCATTTGCTTCGGCTCTAATTTGCGCTTCTTCCTGCGATAGCTTTACGACTTCAGCCCAGTTCTTTTCAAAACCAGCCCAGTCATTTTCTCCACGTTGCGTACGCCATGCATGTTCACATTTGGAGCCAGCAAGAGATTGAGCTTGAACTAATGATTCTGGTAGTAAGTTAGCTTGCTGCCACCCACGCTTCATTTCTCTTAGGATAGATTTTTCTTTTGTAGACAGCGTCTCTTCTTCTGCCTGAGCGAAAAGCTCTCCCAAGTGCGGTTGAGTCATTAAAGAATGGATATGTACATCGAGCTCTGCCGTGGCATTCGAGCGTGCTTCAGCGCCACCAGGTGGCATGACCGCCGCTTGATCCCAATCTATGATGGCTGATAGATGCTCAAAATTTGCCACTTTTTTGGAATGTTCAACGAGTTTTGTAAATGCGTTCATGTGACTACTCTTATTCTTTTGTTCTTTCCCTAAACACCCGATAACGGGTCCTTCATATGGTGTTGCACTAAGCAACCTGCGTTAATTTACTAATAATTAACAATTAACTCCAACCCATTGTCCATAAACTCACCCAGTTGTATAGCTCTCTTAAAAAAGAAGCTTGCGAATCTTGTGGATTGGCGGTATTGATGAAGGATTGACAATTAATTATCACGATAATATGGATATTTTGAATTTCGAGGCATTTATTATTGCCATTACGATTTTAACGTTAACGCCAGGTTTAGATACTGCACTTGTTATCCGTAACACTAGCCGATCGGGCCTAAAAGATGGATGTACAACCAGTCTAGGGATTTGCTTTGGCTTATTCGTACATGCTTTTTTTTCTGCGGTTGGTATCTCGGCGATTCTTGCGCAATCAGCAGAGTTGTTCCAAATCGTAAAAATGATTGGTGCGGCTTATCTTATCTGGCTTGGTTTGAGCAGTTTAAAAGCGCTAATGTCGTCGAAAGATGGATTGACCGTGACCGAGCAGATTCACGAAGTGTTTAATGGTAAGCGCTCTTTTAGAGAGGGCTTTCTTTCTAACGTCTTGAACCCGAAAACGGCGGTCTTCTATTTGGCTTTCTTGCCACAGTTTGTGAATCCAGAAGGTTCACCCTTGCTTCAATCAATGATGATGGCATCTGTACACTTTGCTATTGCGATGGTTTGGCAGTGTGGTTTAGCTGGCGCGCTTAACTCGGCTAAAAATCTACTAAAGAATGCAAGCTTTATGAAGTGGATGGAAGGCGCGACGGGCGCAGTATTAGTCGCACTTGGTGTGAAGTTATTAATTGAAAAACCCGTTTAATGCGTAATATTTATCGATTGTTGATACTACTCGCTGTATTTATTGTGGGGATAGGTGCCGCTGTTGCTTGGCATACGTGGCCACAAGTACAGTTTGCGCAACGCGGCATGATCTGGTCTTGGCACTGGGGCTACTTCGAGCCTTTTGCTAATGGAATACAACAAACGCGAACTCAAGACACTAAACAGTTATTGCTCAGGCGTGTGTATTTGCATGACGCTATTGTCGTTTTTGTTTCGACAACTATGGACAATAAATTTGAGGTTGACGTTGTAAAAGAGCAAACCTGTGAACCTAAAACGACAACTTGGGCTTCGGTCTCTGTCAATCATCAACGTGTTAGGCATGTACCTATGGTGTGCGATGCGTTTGGGCAAGGCTACTTTTATCGCTACATCGGGAAACATCTGGAATCGATTGAGGTTGGTGTCGGCGACTCGTTTGTAACAGAAGCATTTTTAGACTGGCCGCTATCAGAGTTGAAAGCGGATCAATTCAAGCAAAAAAATGCGAAGTTTTTTGAAGAACGTGGAGAAAACGTTGAGCATCAATGGTTGAGAGATTAACCATTTAACCGAAGATAAATAAAGCCCGCTAAATAATAGCGGGCTATGTGTTTTTACCATTTCTAATGTGTTTTGCTCTCTGTGACTGGTAGTTTGTGACCGCAAACCTGCCGTTTAACTAAGCTTTCACTGCTTCAACTTCACCTGATTGCGATGTTGAGCTAAAGAACAGTTTGGTTTCTGCCAGTACGACGTGACGCAGTGCGATCAAACCAATTAGGTTAGGAATTGCCATCAGACCGTTTACGATATCAGCCAGTAGCCAAATCATATCGAGGTGAAGGAATGCACCAGATGCCACCAAGCCGACGAAAATCAGTTTGTATGGAAGCACAGCTTTAGTTCCGAACAGGAACACAACGCAACGCTCACCGTAGTAGTTCCAACCAAGAATGGTGGTAAAAGCGAAGAACATCAAACCGATTGAGACGAGCATAGGGCCAAATGTATCTGCATTTAAACCCACCGCAAAAGCATGAGTCGTCATCGCGGCGCCTGCTAGGTCACTTTGCCATGCACCGGTCAGGATTAGAGCAAGGCCTGTCATGGTACAAATAATGATGGTATCGAAAAAGGTACCCGTCATTGAAATTAGGCCTTGTTTAACACAAGAGTCTGTCTTTGCTGCTGCTGCTGCCATAGGCGCGCTACCCAAACCTGATTCATTTGAGAACACACCGCGAGCGATACCTGATTGGATTGCCAGCATGATGCTTGCACCTAAAAAACCACCAGTCGCTGCTGTTGATGTAAAGGCTGAAACCAGCACTAATTCAACGGCATTGAACAATTGGTCTGCATTCATGATGATCACGCTTAAACACGCCAACACATAAAATACAGCCATGGTAGGAACCACTTTTCCTGCAACGTTAGCAATGGATTTGATGCCACCCAAAGTTACGAAAGCAACCAAAAGAGTTAGTACAAAGGCAGATAGCTCACGGTTAACACCAAGAGATATCTCACTTGCATCCAGAATCGCGTTTACTTGTGGAAACGTACCGATACCAAAACAAGCAACACCCAAAGCAAAGACTGCAAACATGATCGCGAGAGCTTTTGAGCCAACACCGTATTGCAAGTAATACATTGGGCCACCAATCATTTGGCCTTTATCATCGACTCTTCGGTACTTAACCGCCAACAAACATTCGGCGTATTTAGTCGCCATTCCGAAAAGGGCAGCGAGCCACATCCAGAATAGAGCGCCTGGTCCACCGAGTTTGATTGCTGTGGCAACACCAACAATGTTACCAGTACCAATTGTTGCTGAGAGTGCAGTACAAAGAGCTGCAAAGCTAGAAACGTCACCTTGAGTATTAGATGACTTATCTTTACTGAATACCATCGCTAGCGCTGTTGGGAGGTGTTTAAACTGGATCAAGCCAAGGCTAAAAGTGAAGTAAACACCTGTACCTACTAGCAAAATAAGCAGCGGTGGACCCCAGACAAAATTATCGATGGTTTGTAGTAAAGATTGTAGGTTGTTCATGATTTCCCCTTAATAAAACAACTAATAAGGAGAAGAGGGAAAGGACGAGATCAACGATCTCTAAAAGAACTAAGCTATTGGTTGTAGGCGGGAAGGCCAAGCCAAAATAGTTAGGTTGTAACTTTCCACTCCTCTGTCCTTTTGCCTGAGAGTTTCACCTTGCGTGAGTGCAAGACTTGCTCCTTCGGCGACCGATTTAACGGTTCTCTCCAGAGGTTCCTCCAACTACAGTCTCCGCTACCTAGGTAGCACCTGAAATAGTTAATTCTTCGGCGAGTTATGCTAATCAAATGTTAAAATTTGATTAATAACCACTCTCCTGCAGTCTTCATCGGAACAATTACTCAATTAAATGAGTAAAGGTTAGTTAATGATGCTGGTCATCATTAACGTGTGAACTCTATCATGTTTTTGGTCCATTTCAACACCCTATGTCAATTTATTTTCAATGAAATAACCTCATCTATTTTCATGAAGGTATGTTTGCCAATCTTTTTGTGCGAGTCACGGCATAAATAAAATTTATTGGGTTAGGGAATGGAACCCAAAAACACTTCAGAACGATAAATGTGTTTCGATTGTTACGACATAAGTTATTCAATTAAGGACACAAAATTGATTAAAATCGGAGCATTTATTTTAAAATCTACGCTAAGTTGACCTTATGGTACGTATAAATGGGTTACAATGAACCTTTGTGAAACAGTCTACGGACCTAGGCAGTTTTTCATGAGTGGACAAGGAGGCGGTATGACCAGATTATTAGCCATTGCGGTGTTGATTGCAGTAGCATTTGTGCTGTTTCGTTATCGAACCAATGAAAAAGTCCAAAAAGCGACCGTTATAACATTAATTGGCGCATTTCTGATTTATACAGCATCAATTATGTTTGCGGAATTGATCCGCTAGCAAAGTAAAAGAGTCCTTGGAGTAGTATACGGTGAGTTCTCAGAACAAAATGGAAGAGCAAGACGACGTAGTTGTCATTGAAGAGCGTGACAAACGTACGCATATCTATATCGCAATCGCTGCGGTGTTAGGCTTGGCATTTGGTGGCCTTGTTGGATCGGTTGTCACTGCGAACAAGTGGGAATCGACTTACCACGTATTAGAAGAAAAGTGTCAAGCACTAACGCAAGATAAAACCCAGTTGGCATCTCAAGTAAAAGTGCGTGAAGAGGCGATCGACCAAGAAATACAAAACCAAGTTAGTGAGTTACTCGCCGCGAAAGATGAAGCTCATCAGAAAGCACTTAAGAAGTTGCAAAAGCAATTGACTGAGGTCGAGAAGGTCAACTTGTCACTAGAGTCTCAATTGAAGCAGCAGGCAGATAAGATCAACACGACGAAGTCAGAAAATGAGAAGTTGAGTCGTCAAGCGGATATGCAAGCGACTATGTTTGAGCGGTCCCGCGAAGTATTCCAGAAAGAGCTAAAAATTTCGCAAGAATTAGAGTCTCTCGAGAAAGAACGGTCGAAATTATTACCTAAGATTGAGAAACTCAAGAAAGAGTGTGACGTATTTTTAGAAGGCAAATCTTGGGACGTGAAGTCGGACGCGTGTGATAAACATGATGAAGCTAATTCACGACTAAGTCAGGTCGATCAAATGATTGAAGTCTATAAAATGGACCTCAAACAAATCAAAGCAATAACGGAAGATATCGGCCTTTAAGTCTTTTGTATCCGGTTTTGAAAAGCAAAAGGAGCTCTTTAAGAGCTCCTTTTTCGTTGTTAGCTATGACTTTTAGCCTGTCGCGTATATTAGATTCGTGAGGCGTCATAGCCTGAGGCGAGCAGGAGCTCTCGTTCGTGTTTAATCAGCTGAGCTCGATCTTCAATTAGTTCATTGAGTGCTTGAGATGGCTTACCTGCTAATGCTTTGAACGAAGCAAAAGATTCCGCGGTGTCGATTTTATCAATCATCTGACTGATGACATTACGAGCCTCACACGGGTTACTCGTCGTTGTAAAGTATTCTACTTGCTTTGCTGCCGATTTCATCTCAGTTAATAGCTCAAGCGGGCTACTTTCTTTGGCTACTGCCATGTAGTTATCCAGCACGCGCTTTGCATAAAGCAGTTCTTTGAGGGGGATATCTCTTCCGCTCTCGATTAGGGATTCGCTAAGGATCATACTTGAGCTCATGGGCATTCCTTCTTATTACTACGCCGCTTTTGATGTTTCCTTGAGTCTAATTTATTGAAGTCACATTGGGAATGGGTAAAAAGCATTTTTAACGCATTTTTATTCATTTATGAAAACACGAATGCGATGCTTATCTGGATCGATAGCCATAAAATTTAACCCATACACTGATGTCGCTGGTGGTTGAACAAACTCAACACCTAGGTCTTTCCAGCGCTTGTAAATGCGCTCTAACATATGACTATTGGGCACCGATAAAGACAACTCGGTGCCACCACCTCTAATTCCGCTGTAGGGTGAAAGATTATCTCTTTGCTTGAGTGTCAACGTTAAGCCTTCGGTCAGTGGAATAGCGGCAAAGGTTGGAGACAACTGCGTGACTTTGCGTTCGAACAGTTTCGAATAAAAAACTTGGCTTATGTGGATGTCCTCAACGTAGAGAACGAATGAATTGATAGTCATCATGGTTTGTTCCTTAATCAATTAGAAGTAGTAGGGGCAATCTAACGGAAAGGAACGACAGGAGTTGTCAGTAGCACATTCTCGAAGGTAAGTGAAAGAATAAGAAAAAGGAGCCGTTTAGCTCCTTTTTATCAGCGGAATCATTGGTATTAATGAGTGTGTTTGGAAGAATACCAGTTGTTTTGATAAGCTTTAGATGCAAATAATGCGTTTGCTTTTGCACGCTCGACAATAGACTCGTCCACCTCTAGCGGCTCCATGGTTTGGCCGTTAAAGTCGTACGCCAGGGTCGATACCTTTTCACCAGGTGAAAGCACAACGAGATTGTCGCGCGTTAAATAACCAAAGTTTTTGTCGTATTGCATCATTGCGCGCTCATCTTCGCGAGCTAGTGGCTTCGTTAAATCACGACCAATCATCGGTGTTTTAGCATCTACCCCAATTAGAGATAACAGTGTAGGCGGCATGTCGATGTTGTTTGCTATGCGGTCATCTTTACGTGGTTGAATGCCTTTACCAAGGATCAATGCTGGAATGTGAAAGTGCTTAACTGGAACAAGGTTAGCGCCAGAAACACGTGCATCATGATCTGCAATTACAATGAAAATGGTATCATCCCAATAAGATGACTTTTTCGCCTTTTCAAAGAAAGTGCCCAAAGCGTAATCGGAATATTTAACGGCGTTGTTACGCGTCATATATTCTGAATCGTATGGCTCAATTTTGCCTTTTGGATACTCATAAGGGCTATGATTACTTGACGTAAAAACTAAGCTAAAAAAAGGTTTGTCGCTTTTTGAAAGGCGTTCAAACTCTTCGTTTGCTTTGTTATATAGATCTTCATCACTAACACCCCAAGAGCCAACAAAGCTTGGGTTGTTATAATCGTCTTCTTCTACTATTTGATCAAAACCGTTACCAAAGAAGAAAGTTTTCATGTTGTCAAAGTTGGCTTCACCGCCGTAAATAAATTGCGTGTGATAGCCTTGAGCTTTCAGTAAGTCCGCGATAGTAAAGAAACCCGTTTGGCTTTTACTCAGCTTCACTACAGCGCGAGAGGGAGATGGAGGAAAGCCCGTGGTTACGGCTTCAATTCCACGAACAGAACGAGTACCAGTGGCGTACATTTGTGTGAACTGCCAACCTTCCTTCATGAGTTCATCAAGGTTTGGTGTTAGAGGCAAACCGCCCAAAGCACCGACAAATTGGGCGCCTAAGCTTTCTTGTAGCAAAATCACTAAGTTTCTATGTTTACCCTGGTAAGTCGCGGGGTTACTGTTCATGGTTGGGAGTAATGAAGGGGTGAAGTCGGACTTTGTTGATGAAGTGCGAACTAATTCCAACATCTTTTGAGTGTCCATTTTTCCGTAGAACTGCTCCGCGCTCTTTTCTGACTTCATGCTATTAACCGCAAACAACAATGAGTAAGATGAGTTCAGTGCTAAGTCGTTAAGCAGTGGATCGTTAGAAAAGGCGACCATAGCAGGATTTAGCGGGCGGTGCCCTAAAGATGAGCGAGCACCTGCAACCCCAAAAAGAACAACGAAAAGTGCCAATAGTGGTCGCCATTTCCAGTTGACCTGCTGCGCCTTATCGGTCAGTTTCTTACTCCACTTCCAACCTAAAGTGATGGTTAAAACTGTACCTAACGCACCAATAAACAGTTCTAATTTGTAGCCAGTCCAGAGCATACTCAAGACTTCTTTTGGGTAGATTAAATATTCCACAAACAGGCGGTTTGGACGTAGGTCGTATTCCTGAATGAATGGCGCTGTTGCTAGCTCCATGTATACAAGCACCCAAAGCCCTAAAACCATCCATATGCGTAATATTCGCTTCCAACACTCTCCCATCTTACCGGTTAATGGCATGAAGGTTGAAAGCAGTGCTGGAAGAATAAATAACCAGCAAAGCGTTGCAATATCTACGCGCAAACCTTGACCTAGGATGTAAATTAAGTCGTTTAGAGAGTCAATACGGTCAATCTGCCAAAAGGCTAGCAAAACTCTTGAGATAGACAGAAATAGAAGCGAAAACAAAGAAAAGGCAGCAATTGGCTGCAAAGGCCCCCACACAGAGCTCTTTGATAATTTTTTCATATTTATTCGAATAGTTTAATTGTTATGTTGTGTTGTTTTTAGCAAAGCAAGCGTGAAATAAACGTGAATTATAATGTGGGTTTATGGTCGAGTAGTGTAAGTGTTGGTATGTCTATGTAAGGGGGAGGGGCGTTTGTGTAAAAAAAAGAGCCAGTTGATAACACCAACTGGCTCTAGAGGTTGATAAAGGCATGATTACATTGCGGCTTTCTTCGCTTCTTCGACCCATGCGTCGAACTTTTTCTGGTTCGCTTTGATCCAGCCATTTACATGAGACTCGATGTCCGCTGAGCTGTTCTTACCTTGGCTCATCATCATATTCTGCGCACTAACATCATTGATATTTAGTTTGATGATTTCAAATAGCTTCGCAGCAGCAGGGTTTTTTTCCGTAAACTCTTTATTGGCAACGATGCGCATAGAGTTCATCTCGAAGCCGTAGTTCTTACCGTTCTCTAGTGTCGTATCAATGTCCTTACGCTCACCAGGAAGTGAAGAGAATGGCACTTCTAACCACACAACATCTTTCCCTGGAACTAAAACGCCACTTACCCAGTACGGTGTCCAAGTGTAGTAAAGAATCGGATCGCCTTTTTTGTAACGTGAGATTGTATCAGCGATAATCGCCGCGTAGTTACCTTGGTTGTGTGTTACTGTGTCACGAAGTTTGAAAGCATCCAACTGATGTTCAACAACCATTTCACAACCCCAACCTGGGTTGCAGCCAGTTAAGTCCGCTTTGCCATCGCCGTTTGCATCGAATAGCTTCGCCAATTTTGGATCTTTTAACTGACCAATGTTCGTGATGTTATATTTTTCCGCGGTTTTCTTATCGATCAAATAACCTTGCGCAGCACCACTTACGTATTGGCCTTTACGGAAGAACTTATCATCACCGCCAGACATCGTGTACTTATCGGCGTGAAGAGGGAACCAACCAACCGCTAAGAAAGTAGCATCACCTTTAGCAATAGAGGTGTAGCCTACGTTGTAGTCCACTTCTTTGGTCGGTTTAACATCGTAACCAAGCTCTTCAAGTGCGCGGTTTACGATCAACGTTTGAAATGTTTCTTCTGCAACGGTTGATTGAACAGGCTGAACAGTGACACCTTCACCCGGTAGTTCACTTGCCACACCATAAGTTGAAAATGCGATAGTACTTAGAGCTCCAACAGAGAGCGCTTTCTTCCATGAATTATTCATTGATGTTTCTCCTAAGTTTTAGATCGTCTTGGTTCGTCTTTGTTTTCAGTTTTAATAGGTATGAAACAGGACCTGTGTGATACCAGCGAAGTTTAGTGTTGCCCGCATTAACCCCTAACACCTGGGTGATACGGTCTAACAAAATCGCAAGAATAACGATGCCTAAGCCACCAACGGCAGCAAGACCCATATCAAGTCGGCCAATACCACGAAGCACCATTTGGCCTAAGCCGCCAACAGCAATCATTGAAGCAATCACTACCATAGAAAGTGACAGCATTAAGGTTTGGTTTACACCTGCCATGATAGTTGGTAACGCCAACGGTAACTGGATGCGATAAAGCATCTGTTTTTTGTTTGCCCCGAAAGAGTGGCCAGCTTCGATAAGCTCTTCAGGTACTTGCTGAATACCCAAAATAGTCAGGCGCACAACGGGAGGCAGGGCGAAAATGATTGTTACTACTACGCCAGGAACGTTACCAATACCAAACAACATAACAATTGGCACAAGGTAAACGAACGCGGGAGTCGTTTGCATTGCATCTAATATTGGCCTAACAAATTTGGCAGCGGTTTGGCTCCTTGCCAACCATATCCCCATTGGTAGCCCTATAAGCAAACAGAAGAAAACGGCGGTTAACACCAGTGCTAGCGTTGTCATCGCTTGTGACCACGCACCAATTAGGCCGATGAAAACAAGGGATACAAGAGTAGAAAAACCAAGTTTTACATTGGAAAACTGCCACGCTAGCAAAAATAAAATGAGTACCATTATAGGCGCAGGTGTAGACACCAAAGCAGTTTCAAACGACGTTAGAATAAAGTCGATTGGAACTCGTATTGCTTGGAAAACAGGTCGACCATGTTCCACCAGCCAGTTCAAACCGGACTCTACCCAGCTATCGAGGGGTAAAACCGCATCTTGGAATGGGTTCATAATATCGAATGGTGCTTGCTCTACAGTTTCTGAGTTGAGCCAATCATTACTTGGCGCGGCCTCTGTACCTTGCGACCAAGGATCATCTTGCGCAGGAGCAGTATTTGACCAGGGATCATTGTTAGTTTGCTCTGAAGACATCGTGTTAATCCTTATCTAGTGTTTGTAGAAGACGTGATTTAGTCACGACACCAAAGTAAGTTCCTTTCTCATCTACGACAGGCACGGCATAAGGAACACCAGCAACCAGACCCAAAATGTCATTAATTGACTGATCAGGCTGAAGAGTAACTTCATCCGGTAATTGAGCACTGGCTAACGAACGGTTTTCTTTATGAGCCAAACGTAGTGAATCAAGAGATACGATGCCGGAATATCGGCTAGATTTATCGACGACAATGCCGTAATCACGGTCGTGATCCATCAGAATCTGCATCGCAGAGCCTGGACCGTCATTTTCCGATTTCTTAAAAACAGCCGCTGGCTTCTTGCGCGCGATATCTTTTGCTGTCAAGACACTTGCGATGTTTACGCCGCGGAAAAACGCTTCGACATAATCATTTGCTGGACTGTGTAATATTTCATCAGGTGTACCAACCTGAACAACCTCACCGTTTTGCATGATGGCGATACGGTCGCCAATGCGCATTGCTTCATCCAAATCATGAGAAATGAAGACAATTGTGCGTTTGTCATCGTTCTGTAGACGAATAAGCTCATCTTGCATCTCAGAACGGATCAATGGGTCTAAAGCGGAAAATGCCTCGTCCATTAATAGGATGTCAGGATCACAGGCTAACGCTCTCGCTAAACCAACGCGCTGTTTCATACCACCGGATAATTCGTCAGGGAAAGATTCTGCATAAGGGTCTAAACCCACTCTTTCTAAGGCGGAAAGGGCACTTTTCTGACGCTCATTAACGTCGATGCCGGCAAGTTCTAAACCAAAGGCAGCATTTTCAATCACCGTCATGTGTGGCATGAGTGCGAAACTTTGAAACACCATTGAGATATTATTACGACGAACTTCTCGAAGTTCATTTTCGGAGATGTGGGCGATATCTCTTCCTTTGAGATAAACACTGCCTTTAGTCGGCTCAATGAGCCGGTTAAGAAGTCGAACAAGGGTGGATTTCCCGGAGCCAGAAAGGCCCATGATTACGAAAATTTCCCCTTCATTTATGGTGAGAGATACATCGTTTACGCCGACTGTTAAACCTGTCTGTTCAAAAATACCGTCTTTATCGACGCCTTTGTCGATAAGCGAGAAGGCTCTCTCTGGGTCTTCTCCAAACACTTTATACAGTCCCTTAACTTCCAGTATGGGATCCATGTTATCTGTCCTTTTTCGTGTGTTTATAACTGTTTAACGATTTGTACTCTAATTAATTTTAGTTCAACTTTCAACGAAAGGGGGTTGGTTAACTAGTTCTGCCGTGCATAGAGAATTCGTTGAGCAAGGTGTGTTCAATTCTTGTTTTTTATATTTAAAACAATTGCTTGTGATGTGTTTTTATCCACCATAACGTTGCCCTGACGTAGGGTTGAATTTATTTTGAATTTTTTTATACATTTCAACTCAACTCGCTTGCATAGATATAAGCTGTGATAGCTTAGAACTCTACATATAAAAGGTTAGAGCTCTAATTTTTGGTTAAGGCTTGGTCCTGTGAAATCGGTTAGGTACTGTTCTCCTTAGATTTATTTATTGCTTGATTTCACTCAGGGTGATATTTATCGCTGTAGTTTAGGCAACGTATGGAATAAAAAATGGAAGCCGAACAGTTAGAAGTGCTCAATTTCATTAGCCAGTACCCACCTTTTGATGACCTACCTGAAGAGCAGCTTAGAAAAATTGCTCTCAATGCCGAGGTTGCATACTTTCGGCAAGGAACAAAAATCCTTAACTTCGGAGATACGATCCGCGACTTGTATATGGTGAGAAGTGGGGCGGTAGAGATTTATCGACGTAAAGGTGAACTCTATAACAGGATTGATGCTGGTGGACTGTTTGGTCAGATGGGGTTGTTGATGAACAACCGCGTACGGATGCCAGCCAAAGCGATAGAAGACACTCTCGTTTACTGTATTCCGGAAAACATCTTCAATGAACTTTGTGATGAGTTTGAAAACTTTGCGGACTACATGGAACTGGAAGATAGCGCGCGTTTGCGAAGCGCAATATCTAGCCGCTCCGAAAGCAATGACTTTACCACCGCTAAGGCACGTAAAATCTTAGCAAGAGATCCAGTAACTCTGGAGGCAACGGCTTCAATTCAGGAAGCTGCGATACTAATGGCAGAGGAAAATGTCACCTCTCTGCTCATTATTCGCCCGACAGAGGAGCTCACAGAAGAAGATGACGAACAGCTGCTTGGAATATTGACTGATCGCGATCTTTGCATTCGCGTACTAGCTCAGGGTATTGATACCAATATTCCAGTGAGTGAGGTCATGAGTTATGACGTGGTTTCATTGGATTATAACGCCTATGTGTTTGAGGCCATGTTAACCATGTTGCGTTACAACGTGCATCATTTACCAATTTTAAAAGATAAAAAGCCGATAGGAATTATTGGCATGACGGACATCGTTCGTTATGAATCTCAGAACAGCCTATTGCTAGTGAGCTCTATTTTTCAGCAAACCAGTGTCGAGGATCTCAAGCAGGTTTCTGAACAAGTAAAAGACTGTTTCGTAAGAATGGTCAATGAAGATGCCAACGCGCACATGATTGGTCGAGCCATGTCGGTTATAGGCAGTAGTTTCAAACAACGCCTCGCTGAATTAGCTGAGCAAGAGTTCGGCCCAGCGCCCATTCCTTATTGTTTAGTCGCAATGGGTTCAATGGCGAGGGATGAGCAGCTAATTGTAACGGATCAAGATAACGCGCTTATTCTCGATAACAGTTATGACGTTGAGATTCACGGAGAGTACTTTGAAAAGTTTGCTAAATTTGTTTGTGATGGTTTAGCGGCATGCGGCTATGCTTATTGTACTGGAGACATTATGGCTACCAACCCAGAATGGCGAAAAACTCGTGCAGAATGGGAAGAATGCTTTGGAAACTGGATAGACAATCCAACCCCTGAGAGATTGTTAAATAGTAATATCTTTTTTGATCTCCTCGGTGTGCATGGGCGAGTGAAATGGGCGGAGCAATTAAGCAGCTTTATTGTGAGACGAGCGAAAAGAAATAACCGCTTTCTTGCTTGTATGGCGTATAACGCAATACGTAGGACGCCTCCACTGGGCTTTTTCAAAGACTTTGTGATGGAGAAAGATGGTCGTCATCGCAACTCGATTAACTTGAAGCGAAGGGGGACGGCTCCGTTGGCCGATTTAATACGGGTGCATTCTCTGGCAATCGGTTCGCGATCGCAAAACTCTTTCGACCGTTTAGATGACATTAATGATGCTGGCATTTTACCGAAAGGTCGAGGTTTGGATTTAAGGGATGCGATGGAGCTAATCTACATGGTTCGAATTCGTCACCAAGCCCTTGATATAGAAAATGGAGAAGAGCCAGACAACAATATTGAGCCGGAGAACATGTCTGAATTTGAACGTCGAAACTTAAAAGCAGCATTTCAAATTCTAAGTAACGCTCAGAACTTCATTAAGTTTCGATACCAGAGAAGTAGCAAATAATGTGGTTCTCAAAAAAAGTAGAAAAAGAACAGCCGTTGTTGGATACATCCCAGACGCCAGAGTGGTCAATGTTGTTCAAACAACTAGCTAAAGAAGCGAAAGACGAGAGGCTCAAACGCTACTATTCGACACCGATGGTTAATGGGGAAACACCAATTGAACAAGTGCCATTTGTCTCGGTAGACTTTGAGACAACAGGATTGAACTCGGAAGAGGATGTCATTCTCACGATCGGACTTGTGCCGTTCACTATTGATCGTGTTCAATGTAATGGTTCTGCTCATTGGGTCGTTAACCCAAACAGAGAGTTAAACCACGAGTCTGTCATTATTCACGGTATCACTGACTCTGAGGTTAAAAACGCGCCGCAGCTGTCTCCGATCTTGGGTGAAATATTGGATGCGTTGTCAGGCAAAGTGGTACTTGTTCACTACAAGAACATTGAAAGGCAGTTCTTTAATAATGCCTTGCTAAATAGCATCGGAGAGGGGATACAGTTTCCTGTTGTTGATACGTTAGATATTGAGTATGCGATACAACGCCGTGAATGCAGAGGTTTTATCAATAAGTTGAAAGGCAAGAAACCCGGTTCTGTACGATTAGGGCACGCTCGTGAAAGATATGGCCTCCCTGCTTATCAACCTCACCATGCCCTGACGGATGCGTTAGCAACTGCGGAGCTGTTTCAAGCACAACTGCAGTATCACTTTAATCGAAACATGCCAATATCTTCGGTTTGGCAATAGGCGTTATTTATGGTGAAAACAATAAAATGCAATGAGAGATAGGGGGCTTTAAGATTATGATGGCGGATTGAGTAACCGCTTATAAGAACAATGTTTTATGAACATGTGCTTGGTAGTGATGAAGACGTTTCATTACTCGAACTCCGACGAAAGTAATTTAAACTTGGTCACGTATTTTTAAGGAGATTATCCGTGAGCACCGATAATAACGGTGGCATTCAACGCCCCGATGGAAAAGTAAACGCAATAGATACTGACTATCAAATTGGTCAGGATAACGTTGCGCTAAAGGTAGGCCCATTTGGCCTTGATATTCACAACCGTGTTTTTGCAATTTCTGGCTTAGCAATCGTCATGTTTGTTGTGATAACACTATTATTCCGAGAACAGGTAGAGCCGTTTTTTGCAGACCTACGAGCGGGTTTGTTACACAATTTAGACTGGTTTTTTCTCGCTTCAGGTAATATTTTTGTCATTGTCTGTGTCGGATTGATCTTCACACCATTGGGCCGTGTGCGAATCGGTGGTACTGAAGCAACACCGGATTACTCCTATGCCGGATGGTTGGCAATGCTATTTGCTGCAGGTATGGGCATTGGTCTCGTATTCTTCGGTGTATCAGAACCGATGTCCCATTTTAGTTCTGCGATTGGTGGCGTGAGCGTTGAGAATGGTGTACGTACTGACTGGGCACCGCTAGGTGGTGCAGAGGGCGATGCAACTGCAGCTTCGGCATTAGGGATGGCTGCGACGATTTACCACTGGGCACTTCATCCGTGGTCAATATACGCGCTCTTGGCTCTTGGACTGGCTATCTTTTCATTTAACAAAGGTTTGCCACTCACTATGCGCTCAATTTTTTACCCTTTGTTTGGTGAGCGTGTATGGGGTTGGACTGGTCATATTATCGATATTCTTGCAGTGGTAGCGACGGTTTTTGGTTTAGCAACATCGCTAGGCTACGGTGCGTCTCAAGCCGCAACGGGTTTGAACTTCCTGTTTGATGTCCCAATGACCAATACCACGCAGGTTATATTGATTATTGGTATTACTGCGCTCGCTTTAATCTCTGTTGTGGCTGGACTCGATAAGGGCGTGAAAATCTTATCTGAAATCAACATGGGTCTTGCAGCGCTGCTATTGCTATTTGTTATTGTTGTTGGCCCGACGATTGCGATTTTAACTGGTTTCTTCGAGAACATCGTTTCCTATGTGGCTAATATCCCTGCCTTATCTATGCCATTTGGACGAGAGGATGTGAATTACTCTCAAGGCTGGACGGCGTTTTACTGGGCGTGGTGGATTTCTTGGTCACCATTTGTGGGTATGTTCATCGCACGTGTGTCTCGCGGTCGTTCAGTTCGTGAGTTTATTATTTGCGTTATTCTTATCCCATCTTCAGTTTGTGTGTTATGGATGACGGCTTTTGGCGGTAACGCAATTAGCCAATACGTTAATGATGGCTACGAGGCGGTGTTTAACGCAGAACTGCCTTTAAAACTTTTTGCCATGTTAGATGTTATGCCATTGGCTGAGATAACATCTTTTGTCGGCATTATCTTAGTCGTGGTGTTCTTCATTACCTCTTCTGACTCAGGATCACTGGTTATTGATACTATTGCTGCGGGCGGTAAGGTCGATGCACCAACGCCACAACGCGTGTTCTGGTGTACGTTTGAAGGTTTGGTTGCGATTGCATTGATGTTGGGTGGTGGTCTAGCTGCTGCTCAAGCAATGGCGGTGACGACTGGTTTACCATTTACTATTGTTTTGCTTGTTGCAACGGTATCTTTGATAAAAGGTTTGATGGATGAACCTCGTCCAAAGGCGGTTTCTAAGAAATCAAAATAACTAGTATCAGCAGTTAAATTATTGATAAAAGCGGTATGCGAAAGCATGCCGCTTTTTTTTGGATTTCTATTTTTCTCTGAGAAATGAACAGCATGGAAAATGGTCTTATTCTGGTTGTTTTTTGTACTGTGCATTTAGGTGACTATTTAATAAATTAGACCTCGAACTATTTTAACTTTTGGTTAATAGGTTTATTTTTGTGATCCATATCACAAAAATACCGATAAAAAGGCGGATTATTTGATTTTTAGTCGCGAGGGATGCCCATAATAAAAAGGAAATTTAATTAGACCTCAAAGGATATGTATTTTCACATGATCACATCAGCACCTTGGGTCCTTTATCCAGAGATTGGAGAAGACTCAAGTAAAAAATGGATTTTTCGTGAGCCTAAAATCTCTGATGGTGACGACATTTACAGCTTGATTGCAGACTGTCCTCCATTGGACATGAACTCATCTTATTGCAATTTCCTACAGTCTACGCATTTCAGCAAAACCAGTATTTTGGTTGAGCAAAAAGGCGAAATCGCAGGTTTCATTTCCGGTTATCAGAAACCAGACGAGCAAGACGTTTTATTTGTCTGGCAAGTTGCAGTCTCACCTCGCTTTAGAGGTCATGGTTTAGCATTCCGCATGTTGAAAGAACTTCTCACCCGAGAGGAATTAGGCGGTGTTAAATCGGTAGAAACTACCATCACGGAAGATAATAAAGCCTCTTGGGCACTGTTCAAAAAGTTAGATGCGATTAACGGCAATTCTGGCCAAGTAAGCACATTTTTGGATGAAGAAGCCCACTTTAAAGGCAAACACGATACAGAATATTTGTATCGCATTCCTCTCAAATAATCCTCAAACAATAGGAATTAAAAACGGTCTCATCATGGATATTTTCAAAAAGCAGGAATCCAACGTACGCTCATATTCAAACAATTTCCCGGTCGTTTTTCGTAAAGCGAAAGGCTGCTGGCTAGAAACAGAACAAGGTGAACGATACTTAGACTTCCTTGCTGGAGCGGGATCTCTAAATTACGGCCATAACAATCCAGTACTAAAACAAGCGTTGCTTGAGTACATTGAAATGGACGGTATTACTCACGGTTTGGATATGCACTCAGAAGCGAAAGCATCGTTTCTGGAAGCGTTGGATACTTACATCCTTAAACCAAGAAACTTGGATTACAAGGTTCAGTTTACGGGCCCAACAGGTACTAACGCTGTTGAGGCGGCATTGAAGCTGGCTAAAAAAGTAAAAGGCCGCGACAGCGTCGTTGCGTTTACTAACGGCTTCCATGGTTGTACTGCTGGCGCACTGGCTGCAACGGGTAACCAGCATCACAGACAAGGTAATGGTTCTAGTCTAAGTAACGTCACTCGTATTCCATTTGAAGGTTACGCTGGCGTAGATGGTCTCGCGCTGTTCGAAACCATGCTAAATGATAACTCTGCAGGTATGGATAAACCAGCCGCTGTACTTCTTGAAACTGTGCAGGGTGAAGGTGGTTTAAATGCTGCTTCAAACGAGTGGTTACAACGTTTGAGCAAAATCTGTAAAGCCAATGACATTCTTGTGATTGTCGATGACATTCAAGCAGGTTGTGGACGTACCGGTACTTTCTTTAGTTTCGAGCCGTCTGGTATCCAACCGGATATCGTGACGCTATCGAAGTCGATCGGTGGTTACGGTTTGCCGATGGCTGTCGTATTACTTAAGCCTGAGCTTGACCAGTGGAAGCCAGGCGAGCATAACGGTACGTTCCGTGGCAATAATCACGCCTTTATTACCGCTGCAAAAGCACTAGAAATTTACTGGGCAAACGATGATTTTGAAACACACATCAAGCAGTGTTCAGACAAGGTAAGTGCTGTTATTGACCGTTGTGTTCGTCGCTTTCCACAAATGTTTGTGCAGAAAAAAGGCCGCGGCATGATGGTTGGTATTGAATGTATCAATGGTGACATGGCATCTGAAATCGCGAAAAACTGTTTCGAGAATGGAATGGTGATAGAGACAGCGGGTCCAGACGATGAAGTTGTGAAGTTCTTCTGTCCACTAACCATCAGCGAATCAGAGCTAGATCAAGGACTAAGCATCTTTGAAAATGCAGTAGAGACTATCGCTGCGAAACATTTCAAACAAGCATCTTAATAAGGATTTTAATTATGATCGTCAGAACTCTAGATGAATGCCGCAACAGCGAACGACGTGTTGTTTCAGATAACTGGGAAAGTGTCCGCATGTTGTTGAAAGACGACAACATGGGTTTCTCTTTCCACGTCACAACGATTTATGAAGATACAGAAACTCATATTCACTATCAAAACCACCTTGAATCGGTGTTTTGTATGAGTGGTGAAGGTGAGATTGAAGTTGTAGGTGGAGAAACGTACCCAATCAAACCAGGTACATTATACATCCTTGATAAACACGATGAGCACTACTTGAGAGCTTATAAGAATAAAGAAATGGTAATGGCGTGTGTGTTTAACCCACCGATTACTGGCGCTGAAGTGCACGATGAAAACGGTGTTTATCCTCTCGTTGACTAAAAGATGATGGTGGGGTGCTTTGCCACCCCACACTTTACTATCTCTTCTTTTTTCTTTTTAAAGTTACCAATCAAAAAAGGCTTATCATGACATTTACCGTAGAAAAAATCGGCGGTACATCAATGACAGCATTTGATGCTGTTCTCGACAATATTATTCTTCGTCCCAAAACACCATACAATCGTATTTTTGTCGTATCTGCATACGGTGGCATGACCGATGCGCTGCTCGAGTGTAAAAAAACCAGTAAACCAGGCGTTTATCAGCTTATCGCGAAACGCGACGACAAATGGGAAGAAGCGTTAGCGTACGTTGAAAGCCGTATGTTGCTGACCAATGAAAATATTTTTGCGGACCCAATGAATCGTATCCGTGCGGATAAATTCATTCGCTCCCGCATTGCTGAAGCGAAAAACTGTATCGCGAATATTTTAGAAACCTGTCAGTACGGTCAATTTTCGTTGCGCCAGTACTTGCCTCAAATTCGAGAGTTTCTCTCGTCTATCGGTGAGGCACATAGTGCTTACAACACAGCACTAAAACTAAAAAATATGGGTATTAACGCTAAGTTCGTTGACCTGTCTGGTTGGGATAATCATGCGCCAAGAAGCCTTGATGAGTCGATTAGTGACGCGTTTGCTGATATCGATGTATCAAAAGAACTGCCAATTGTGACAGGTTATGCTTACTGTAAAGAGGGCCTAATGCACACTTATGACCGAGGTTATAGTGAGATGACATTTAGCCGAATTGCAGCAATAACAAAAGCGGATTTAGCAGTAATTCACAAAGAGTACCACTTGAGCTCAGCAGACCCACGCGTTGTTGGTCCTGAAAAAGTATTACCAATTGGTAGTACAAACTATGACGTAGCAGACCAACTTGCGAACCTTGGCATGGAAGCTATTCACCCAAATGCCGCTGCGGGTTTGCGTGAAAGTGGTATTGAGCTACAGATTAAAAATACATTCGAACCTGAACACGAAGGTACTTTGATCTCTTCAAGCTATCGTCCGGAAGAAGACAAAGTCGAGATCATCGCAGGTAAAGAAAAAGTATTTGCACTGCATTTGTTTGACCAAGCAATGGTAGGAAAAGCCGATAACGTTAGTTACGAATTGATGGAAATCATCTCCGATGCTCGTGTAAGTTTGGTTGGTAAAGAGATGAACGCGAACTCTATTACTTACTATCTAGGTGGCAGTACTGATAGCTTAAACAAAGTATTGTATAAAGCCGAGAAACGTTATCCGAATGCCTCGATTAAAGGCCGTATGGTCGCGCTTATCTCAGCCATCGGTTCTCAAATTGATACCAATAAGACGTTGGCGAAAGGTGTGCTTGCATTGATGAATAATGGCGTTACGCCAGTTGCACTGCACTCATCATTGAGAAATGTAAATGTTCAATTTGTTGTCGGTGATAAGGAATACCAGCACGCGATTTGCGCATTGCATGATGAGTTTTTCCAAAGTAGCAGTTTAGCTAAATCGGTTAATGTGGCTTAGTTTATCCACGGTTAAAATACAAAGGAGAGCAGGTTAGCTCTCCTTTTTTTTGTTTTTCAGTTTGTACTCACAATGCCCACTTTGTATAGGCTAAACAGGCGATTTAAGTAAGTTCCTATGTGGCGATACACATAAGTCAGCAGAATGGTCTGCTGGCTTATGTTACTGATTAACTAACGTTAACTTAGTTTACTTAAACTTGCTGATTTCTTGTTCAACTTTGTTTAGTTGTTGCAGCTTCTCTTGCATTTTTAGAGAGTCGTAGTTTAGTGAAGCAGGGTTCATCGCTGTGCCACGTTGCATTGGGTATTCTGGAAGTGTTTTAAAGAACTCTCCCACAACGTCTTGTACAGGTACAAATAGCCACATGTTGTCAGCCATCCAACGCAAGTACATTTGTGATTCGCTTGGGCCTTTTTCGAATGGGTCAGCGCGTAGGTGGATGATTTTAGGCCAGTTCGGAGCAAAACGAACTGCGTTACTTAGGTTCCCTTCAAGCGTTGCAAAGTGAAGTTTCCAGTCATTCCAGCGGACAGCGTTTAATTCACCATTAGACGTAAAGTAAAGCAGCGACTCACGAGGGCCTTTTTCTTCCTTACCTTCAAAGTATGGCATGAAGTTATAACCATCTAAATGTACACGCCACTCTTTGCCATTTGCTTTGTAGCCTTCTGCCAGTTTTTCTTTTACATCAGGTACGCCAGCAGCTGCCAATAATGTAGGCAACCAGTCTTGGTGTGCCATCATTTCATTGATCTTGGTTCCTGGCTTAATTACGCCTGGCCAACGAACCAGTTGAGGAACACGCATACCGCCTTCCCAAGTTGTACCTTTTTCACCATGGAATGGTGTTGCGCCACCATCTGGCCAAGTCATGGTTTCTGCGCCGTTGTCCGTTGAGTAGATAACGATAGTGTTGTCTGCAACACCTAGCTCATCCAGCTTGTCGAGTAAAACACCTACATGATCATCGTGTTCCAGCATACCATCGGCATAAATGCTTACGCCTGATTTACCTTGGTATTTTTCCTGCAAGCGAGTCCAAACGTGCATACGAGTGGCGTTATGCCAAATAAAGAAGGGTTTATCCGCCTTAACTGCTTTTTCCATAAATGCCAAAGAGCTCTCTAGGAACTCTTCATCTGCGTGCTCCATACGTTTTCGTGTCATCGGGCCAGTGTCTTCAATCTTACCGTCGGCATAAGACTTAATGACACCACGAGGGCCATAGTTTTTACGAAACTCTGGGTCTTTAGGGTAGTAATAAGTTTCAGGTTCTTCTTCTGCGTTTAGGTGATATAAGTTACCGAAGAATTCGTCAAAGCCGTGTTTTGTCGGTAAGTGCTTATCTTGGTCACCTAAGTGGTTTTTACCAAATTGACCCGTCATGTAACCTTGTTCTTTTAACAGGTCTGCAATGGTTGGCGCCCAATCAGGTATGCCGTGGTCAGAGCCTGGCATACCAATTGTTAACAAACCCGTACGAAATGGCTCTTCACCCGTAATAAAGGCAGCGCGACCAGCAGTACAAGACTGTTGTCCGTAGTGATCTGTGAACAACGCACCTTCATTCGCGATACGGTCGATGTTTGGCGTTTTGTAACTCATCATACCTTGGTTGTATGCGCTGATATTCCAGTAGCCGATATCGTCACCAAAAATTGCCAGAATATTCGGTTTGTCGGCTGCCATAGCAGCACTGGACGCCGCTAACAGTCCTGCGCCCACAGCGATTTTGCTCAATTGATTTGCCATAAAAACTCCAGATTGTTGAGAGTAAAGATAAGCACAAGTGAGCCTTATGCTTAGTTGCTGCATAAGTTAATGATGTATATAGAAAAATCCTCTTATACTCGATATAACCATAAGTTATTGCTAGGTTGTAACTATTTGTTAATTAAGAAGAAATAGGATTGTTCTGTTAGTTTGTAGAGATTCGTAAAGTAGATTTAGATCACTGAAGAGCCTTATTTTTATTGCGTAGTAGAAGAGGGGATGGAAATGAAAAACAATAGGATGCTCGCTTGTTTTACGGTCCTAAAGCAATACTAAAGTCGTTATGTATTGCTTGTAATTATTTGTATAACCAGTGATTTAGTGTCTATATTGATTTAGGTTGTACATTATAAATATAAGGATATCTATGAGTCAGTGGGCAGGCCGGTTTCGCATTTTATTGCTGGTCAACGTTGTTGTCAGTTTTATGGCTTTTTCTCAAGAGTTATTCACAGAGAAACCAAATATTCCTTCAGGCTTAAATCCAGAATATGCTGGCACACAAGCTTGTGCAGAGTGCCACCAAAACGAGGTGGAGGCTTGGAAAGGGTCACATCACGATATGGCCATGAAGCATGCAAGTACAACCTCTGTACGTGGTGATTTTGATAACCATGTTGTAACGCACAAAGGAATGCCTAATCGTTTTTTTAAAAAAGGCGGCGAATATTGGGTCAACATTCAAGGCTCTGACGGGCAATGGCATGACTATAAGATCAGCTATACATTTGGCTGGGAGCCATTACAGCAGTACATGGTCGAGTTTGAAGATGGCCGCGTGCAGCTTATTCCTTTTGCTTGGGACACAAGAGCTAAAGTTGAAGGGGGACAGCGTTGGTTTCATCTTTATCCAGAAACGACAACAACGGATGAATTCTATTGGACCAATACCGGGCAAAATTGGAACTTCATGTGTGCTGATTGCCATTCAACGAACCTAAAGAAGAATTACGACGCTGACAAAAACACTTACAACAGCTCATGGTCAGAGATTAATGTGGGATGCGAAGCATGCCATGGTCCCGCTAGTCAGCACATAGAACTGGCCAAGAAATACAAAAATGCTGGCACTTCTTTTGAGCATGACAGCCATTATGGCTTTGATCGAAATTTGTCTAAAGCAGTGTCGGATTGGGTGTTTGAGGAAGGCCATAGTACGTTACAGCCGAAATCAATTGAAGCAACCAATCAAGTGCAAACATGCGCTCAATGCCATAGTCGCCGAACCCAGTTAAATGAAACAGGTGATCATGTTAAAGGTTCTTTTTTTGATAAATATCGCTTAAGTCTTATAACACCTGAACTCTACTATCATGATGGACAGATTTACGACGAAGATTATGTTTATGGTTCGTTTCTTCAATCTGAAATGGCGGAGAAGGGGGTCACGTGCACTAATTGCCATGATCCACACACGGCAGAGTTAACGATCCCAGAAGAGGCAGTATGTTCGCAATGCCATATTGCATCGGAATATACACCTGAAAAGCATACCTTTCATAAGGCTGGATCTGAAGCATCGCAATGTACGACTTGTCATATGCCAGAAACGACTTACATGCAAGTCGATCCTCGTAGAGACCACAGTTGGCATATTCCACGACCGGATTTGAGCAAACACATTGGAACGCCCAATGTTTGCATGTCATGCCATGAAGATAAAAGCAATCAATGGGCCGATGAACAGATAGCAGAATGGTACCCGAATTCGAAGTATCGTAATCAACAACATTTTGCTGTCGCATTTTATGCGGATTCAATTGGTCATCAAGGAGCAGCAAATGCGTTGGCATACTCTGCTCAGGATTCGTCGTTAAAAGACATTATTCGTGCTTCAGCCCTGGAGAGAATGGGGGGCAACACTGACCAAAATACAACAGTATCTTTGGCTAGGGCCGTTAAGAATGAGAATGAAATGGTTCGATTAGGGGCAATTTCAGGCTCGTCTGGTTATGAATTTCATGATCGGTGGCGGATTCTAGAGCCATTGCTTGGTGACCCGGTGCTTTCAGTGAGAGCGGAAGCTGCCTCGGTGCTGGTAGCGAACTACGCACAAATGACCCCTTTACAAAAAGATATCATTAAATCACCTTTAGAAGAGTACATGGAAATTCAAGAGTTTAATGCCGATCGTGGTTTCGGAAGAACCAATTTGGCGAATGTGTACCGCAGCTTAGGTGAAATCGACAAAGCGGCCGAGCTGTATAAACAAGCGATCAGCATCGAACCCTATTTCGAAAATAGCTACGTTAACCTAGCAGATTTGTATCGTCACCTAGGTAAAGAAGAAGCTGCGCTCACGGTGCTACAACAAGGGATGAAAGCTCAACCTAAATCCAGCACGTTACCATACAGCGCAGGTCTTTCTTTGTTGCGTCAAGGCAAAGCTGATGATGCGAAAAAGCTACTTAGACGCGCCGCAGAAATTGGTGAAACTAATGCGCATTATTGGTACGTGTACGGTCTAGCTTTAGAAAAAAGCGATGTTCTAGAAGCCAGTAAAGCGTTGCAAACAGCATTTGAAGTCGGTGGCAATCCACAACACTTGTTTGCTCAATGCGAGGTTCTAGCGAGAAATCATAAAAAAGGTGCTGTCGCTTTTGCTTTCGATAGGTGCATACAAGAGCTTAGTCACTATGCACCTAAACAAGCTATTGATCAGCTTAAAGCCTCTATTGTTGGGGTCAATAGGAGATAATTACCAAAAGTGGAGCTTTTATCGCTCCACTTTTTTTCTTACTTAGTTTAATCAGCGTCTTTCGCTAATCTCAGCCCCATGTCGGACATGATGACTGACTGGCTAGCAAAATCGCGACGATAGTTTTCGGATTCGTCAGCATCATAGGCAAAGCTACCACCTCGTACAGACTTGTGTGCAAGGCTTTCTTTTTCATCTTTTGCGTTTACCGGATTATCACTTGGTGCTGATTTGTAATAGCCTTCATCAAACGCATCAATAACAAACTCACCAACATTACCCGTCATATCGTATAAGCCAAGCTCATTCGGTTTTTTCTGACCTACCTTGTGTGCCTTATTGTTTGAGTTACTGGCATACCAGGCAACGTCGTTAATATCATCAGACCCCGCGTAAGTGAATCCTTGACTTAGATTCCCCCCTTTCGCTGCAAACTCCCATTCTGCTTCTGTGGGTAAACGATAGTGCTCTCCCGTTTTTTCATTCAATTTCTTTATAAAATAATTGGCTTGTTGCCAGCTAATGTTATTCACGGGCGTATTTGGGTTTCTAAAATAACTCAGAGAAGAGCCTGTAACCGATTCGAATAACTCTTGGGTTACCTCAAATTTTGCCAAATAGAAATCTTCCACGCGAACGGTGCGAGCCGGGCGCTCGGATTTATTTGCTGATGGATTATCCGAGCCCATCATAAATTGTCCACCTTCAATAAGAACCATATCTTGATCGATTTTTTGAGCAAGAGGGCTAGGTTGTGTTGTTGCACATCCAGTGATAATTAGCGAAATCGAAATAGTGGCACCAAGGTAAAGAGTATTACTTTTGGAATGCTTCATAGGGGAGCTCCATCAACATTTATGATCAAAAAATTTTATCAGGCAAGTCTATGAAAAACAGTTATACACACTATAACAAGCGCCACGAATAATTGAACATTATCATCACACTAGGCGATTAACTTAATGATTAGTCTTAACGCCGTTGGGCGCAGGCTAGCAACTAAGAAGGTGATGAATGCACATAACTCAAGGTCCGCAGTTCAATGGAAAAGCATCCAAGCGATTACATGTCATGGCGAAACCTATCGGTGCAGTGTGCAATATCGATTGCACCTATTGTTACTACCTAAGCAAACAAGATTTACTTGAGTACAAGCCAGGCTGCTCACCAGTCATGGATGAGGAAACGCTCGAGACCTATATCCGTCAATATATAGCGGGACAAAATACACCTGAAATTATTTTCTCTTGGCAGGGTGGTGAGCCGACAATGCTAGGTTTGGATTATTTCAAGACAATTGTTGAGCTACAGAATAAATACCGTCCCGATGGCATTGCGATCTCCAATGATCTCCAGACTAATGGCACACTGCTTAACGATGAATGGTGTGAGTTTTTAAAGGCGAACAACTTTCTCGTCGGTTTAAGCATTGATGGTCCAGAAATGATGCATAACGCTTATCGAACAAACCGAGCTGGTAGAGGCACATTCCGGCAAGTCATGAATGCGGTTGAACTATTACATAAGCACGAAGTAAAGTTTGCTACGCTCACTTGTGTTAACAACTTGACCGGCCGTAACCCACTTGAAGTGTACCGATTCTTGCGAGATGAAGTACGCTCCCCTCAAATGCAGTTTATTCCAATAGTTGAGCAGAAAACATTCAGAACAACCGCCCCTCAAACTTGGGAGCCAAACGAGCAACTAAAGCAAGGAGATAAACGGTTGATCCCAGGTCATAAAGATGCCGTTGTTGAGCCTTTTTGCGTTGCGGATGAAGCATGGGGAAATTTTCTGATCGCGATTTTCAATGAATGGGTTTTACACGATATCGGCAACGTGTTTGTGCAGTACTTTGAAGCCAGTATCGAAACCTGGATGGGCAGAAAAAACCCACTGTGTACGTTAGGTGAAATCTGCGGGAAGGGCTTAGCAATGGAGCCTAATGGTGATGTGTTTGCGTGTGATCATTACGTGTACCCAGAATATAAGGTTGGAAACATTCATCACGAAAAGCTCGATACGCTCGCTTATAGCTCTGAGCAGCAGAAATTTGGGTTTGCTAAAAGTCGTACGCTGCCCCAACAGTGCCTTCAATGTGATTATCAATTTGCATGTTTTGGAGAATGTCCCAAAAACCGTTTTATCCGTACTAGGCAAGGTGAGCCTGGTCTTAATTATCTCTGCGCGGGTTGGAAGAAGTTTTTTACCCATGTTGATCAGTCGATGGCGTACATCTTACGAGCGACAGGTAACCCAGTGGTTCACGGTAAATACAGTGACCAGATTCTACACCAGCAAGCTACTCAAACACAGACTGTGTTTGAAACGAAGTTTTAAGATAGTCACTACGCCTGCTACAGGCCCGGAAATGAAAGAATATAGGTTATTGAATGCAAAAAATTAAGCTGCTCTCTAAATCATTACTCGTGATCTCGATCGGCATTGCTACGAGTCAAGCCGTGGTGGCACAAGAAACAACATTGCTAGACCCAGATCAAGTATCGCCGACAACGGTTGTCACTCCACAAGAAGCTCAAATGACACCGGCGCAACGAGTCGAAAAGCTGTCTTATGATGCGCAAAATAAAAAGTTGTCTTCAGAAAAACGTATTGATGCTTTACGTGAGTTAGCCAACTATCCAAGCCAAAATGCATTGGTTGCAGTTGCGCGTGGGTTGCAGGATGAAGATGCAGGTATTCGCGAAGCTGCGATCGTGGGAGCACAACCATATATGATTGAGCACCGTTGGCGTTTGATTTCACCATTATTGAGTGATGACGCCGCCATGGTGCGAATTACAGCAGCGATTAACCTCGTTCGAGATTACGCCAATTTGAGTTCAGAGCAACAGCAGTCACTTGAAGGGCCTGTTTCAGAGCTGACAGCACACTTGTCCAGTAAGAACGATAATGTTTCCAAGTTATTACTTGCAGACGTTTACCGTTGGCATCGTGATTGGGATAAAGCGGCGCTGATATACCCAGAGTTAACTAAGCTTGAGCCAAACAACCCTCAAGTTTGGTTAAGCTATGCAGACAACTTCCGAGCGCAACAGCTAGACCAAAAAGCTATCAACGTGCTTGACGAGGGCATCAAGCTAAATTCAGAAGATGCCTCGCTGCATTATTCTAAATCTCTCGCTTTGGTTAGATTAGACAAAAAGAAAGAAGCGGCGTTTGAAATAGACAAAGCTGCGACGATGGCAAAGACGAACAGTTACTTTTGGTATTTAAATGGTGTTCTGCAAGAAGAGTTAGACTTGAAGAAGTCTGTCAACGCTTTTGAGCAAGCGTATTTGATATCCGGTGCTCCAGAACAATTGTATGCCGTGTGTGACATCTATGTCAGATACGGCAACCCTAAAACGGATGACTGTTTAACAGAGCTAACGAAGGTCGCTCCCGACTATGTTATTGAAGAGCTCAATCAGAAAAAGGGACGTAAAAGTGCCTCTACATCAGTTGAAGCCAATGAATTTAAACTCTAATCGGTAAATTCCATGTTCCTATTTCAATAAAATAGTGAACCAATTTAGTGACGGTGTCACTCTTTGGTGGCCGTTGGATATGTCAGTTCAATATGCGCCTGTTTCAATTGAACTATACTTTTGATTGGATTCGCACCTAGCACCTCAATATAAGGAATTAAGATGGCTATAAAGTTAAAGACGATTGTCTTAGCAACAGGTTTTGCTCTGTCTAGTTACGCTGTTGCTGCTGATATGCAAGATCCACTTCCGTCATGGAACAACACTGACGCTAAGCAAGCTATTATGGCGTTTGTTACGAAAACAACGACCCAAGGTTCGGATTCCTATGTTCCTGAAAGCCAACGAATCGCGACGTTTGATAATGATGGAACACTTTGGGCAGAAAAGCCTGTTTATCTACAGTTGTTTTTTGCGATCGATAGAGTAAAAGAAATGGCCTCTGAGCATCCTGATTGGAAGACAACCGAACCCTTTGCTTCCGCATTAAAAGGTGACATGGAGGGGATTGGTAAACAAGGACTCGAAGGTGTAATGAAGCTTGTTATGGCAACCCATTCTGGAATGTCTACTGAACAGTTTCATCAAGAAGTTAAGGAATGGTTGAAAACGGCTGTCCATCCAACAACGGGTAGACCATACACTGAAATGGTCTATCAACCTATGCTCGAACTGCTCGACTATTTAAGAGCGAACGACTATCAGACCTACATCGTTTCTGGAGGCGGTATTGAATTTATGCGCGTTTGGGCGCCGGAAGTATACGGCATTCCAACGCAAAACATCGTGGGGACGACGTTAAAGGCGGAATATCAAAGTGTTGATGGAAAACCTACCATCCAACGCATGCCGGAAATAGACTTCGTCAATGACAAAGCAGTAAAGCCTGTGACGATTCAAAACTTCATTGGCAAACGTCCGGTCATGGCGTTTGGTAATTCTGATGGTGATTTACAGATGTTAGAGTGGACGAAAGCAGGTTCAGGTCCAAGATTTTCTGCGATTATCCATCACACGGATGACAAGCGCGAATGGGCGTATGATAAAGATTCTCATGTTGGTAAGTTAGATAAATCGTTTAAAGTAGGTGAAGAGCAAGGTTGGCTATTTGTCGATATGAAACAAGATTGGAATCAAGTGTTTAAAGAGAGCACTAAATGATAATCTTTGTTTGACCATAAATTGCTGCAACCAAACAATTGCAACGAAATAAAAGGCCTCACAATTGAGGCCTTAGTTAATTCCACAGTAGCTTCGATACCTAGGGTCTAGTTTCTAGGTTGCTGTGTCATTGTTTCTACCACTTTTTCAATACTTAACGAGCTACCTTTCGTTGCAGGGAACTCCTTAAATGTCTCTAGGAACTTACGCACGATAGCTTGAGCAGGAACGAACATCCACATTTGATCAGCGTAAAAATGTCTGACGTAAAGTGCTGCATCTGGACCGACCTCAAATGGATCCATACGAAGGTTTACAATCAAAGGCCAACTAGGTGTTTTGCGGTATGCCTCATTAATGGCACCCTCCATAATACTGAAGTGGATCTTCCAGTCTTTATAACGAACGGCGTTTAAATTACCACCAGCATCGAAGTAAAAGATTTCTTTGCGTGCGCCTTCATCAGCTTTACCAGTCAGCAGATCAAGTTGGTTGTAGCCATCTAAATGTGCTTTAAAGGTTTTGCCCGCTGCTTTATGACCCTTCAATAGTTTTTCTTTCACATCAGGTTCGCCCACAGCTGCTAGTAGAGTTGGCATCCAGTCTTCTTGTGAAAAGATATCGTTGATAACCGTTCCTGGTTTAATGTTTCCAGGCCAGCGTACCATCATCGGAATGCGGAATCCGCCTTCCCAAGTCGTACCTTTTTCGCCCTTGAACGGTGTAGTACCACCATCTGGCCAGGTAAATTTCTCAGCGCCATTATCAGTACTAAAAACAACAATGGTGTTATCTGCTACGCCTAGCTCTTCAAGTTTATCAAGCATGACACCTACTTGATCATCTAGGTCCATCATGCCATCGGCGTATAAGCCGTAACCTGACTTCCCTTGATATTCTTCACTCAAATGTGTCCAGACGTGCATACGGGTTGAGTTATGCCAAATAAAGAATGGTTTGTCTTCTTTTACTGCTTTTTCCATAAATGCCAAGCTAGCATCCATGAACTCTCGGTCTACGTTTTCCATACGCTTACGAGTAAGGGGACCTGTGTCCTCGATTTTGCCATCCGCAGTCGCCTTCAACACGCCTCGAGGTCCGAATTTTTTACGAAACTCTGGATCTTTTGGATAAAACTCAGACTCAGGCTCTTCTTCCGCGTTTAAATGGTATAGGTTACCAAAGAACTCATCAAACCCATGGTTAGTTGGTAGGTGCTCATCTTGATCACCAAGGTGGTTTTTACCAAACTGACCAGACACATAGCCGTGATTTTTAAGTAACTCTGCGATAGTAGGATCTTTCGATTGAATACCCTCTTTTGCGCCGGGCATACCAATAGTCAATAGACCGGTACGAAACGGATGTTGACCCAGAATAAATGAGGCTCGTCCGGCAGTACAACTCTGTTGTGCGTAAGCGTCTGTGAAAATGGCACCTTCATTGGCGATTTTATCAATGTTAGGAGTCTTCCCTCCCATCATACCATTGTGATACGCACTAATGTTGTATACACCTACATCGTCACCCCAGAACACAAGGATGTTGGGCTTATCGGCAGCAAAGGCTGTGGACGCAGCTAATGTACCGACCAATGCCATTACCTTTTTAATCGAGTTTCGCATGAAAATCCTCCGCGATAAATGAATCCATTATCGTTATATAACGTTACTAATTGTGTTCATCATGGCGAAGTCGAGTGAGATGACACCAAATGAGACAATGTAGTTAGTTGAATATAGTAGAGGTTTTTTGTTGCTTCCAAGTAATCCCTGTTTTTCAAAAATGTTAATTAACATGAACTAGACTTTAGTGTGTTTTAAGTGTGATAAGACGCACTTACAGGATTGAATTTCAATGAAAGGCGACACTATGAAAAATAAACTAGCAACTATCCTGTTTCTATGTATCCCGTTAGAAGTGGTTGCGGAAGAGACACCAAATGTCGTGGTAATGTTGGTTGATAACCTTGGGTGGGGGGAACTAAGTTCCTATGGGAGTACCAGAGGTGTTGAAACTAAAAACTTAGATCAACTTGCTAGAGAAGGTGTACGCCTTACTAATTTTAATGTGGAACCGCAATGCACGCCAACTCGCTCCTCATTCATGACGGGGAGGCGAGCGCTTAGGTCTGGGACAGATAAGGTTGTTTGGGGAGTGCCTTACGGTATGGTGAACTGGGAGATAACCATTGCAGAGAAGTTTAAGGAACAAGGATATAACACGAGCCTTTACGGGAAATGGCATTTGGGAGACCAAAAAGGGCGCTTTCCAACGGATCAAGGCTTTGATGAATGGTATGGCATTGCAAATACGACGGATGAGTCAGAATATAGCTCTCAACCCGGTTATAAAGCTATATTACCTAAACCTCAAATCCTTTCAGCTAGAGCAGGGCAGGATCCTAAAGGGGTCAAAGAATATAATTTGGACTCACGTAGAACGATTGACAGTGAGCTAGTTGAACATGCCACAGATTTTATAAATCGAAATGTGAAAGAGAATAAGCCATTTTTCTCTGTAATTACTTTTACTCAACCACATTTACCGACGCTACCTCATCCTGATTTTATTGGTAAAACAGGCAAAGGAAATTACTCAGATGTGTTAGCTGAGATAGATTTTCGAGCTGGGCAAGTTATTGGTGCAATAGAAAAAGCAGGAATTAAAGACAATACACTAGTGATTTGGTTTTCTGACAACGGTCCAGAGTGGCATATGCCATACCAAGGCTCTAGCGGACCATGGCGTGGTGCGTACTTTACGGCTCTTGAAGGCTCTCTCCGAACACCATTTATTGCCTCTTGGCCTAACCACATCAAACCGGGCAGAGTGAGTGATGAAATTATCCATGTTGTGGACCTATTTGCCTCACTTTCTCATGTCGGTGGATACAAATTACCAAGCGATAGAACAATAGATAGTATTGATCAGTGGGCCTTTTTAAAGGGAGATAGTGAAAAGTCTAATCGAGATGGTTTTATCGTTAACAATGGCTCTGAAACCTACGCTTATAAGTGGGAAAATTACAAGATGCACTTTATTGATCAAGATATCATGCCGGAGAAAGGGCGCCCATTACAGATCCCTGAAATATACAATTTGATTGATGACCCTAAAGAGGAGTTTGATTTAAGAAATAATGCCACATGGTTATTTCCTATCATGATAGGAAAGAGAGTAAAGTTTGAATCTTCCGTTGCAACAAGCTGCGATACGATTCCTTTCCCTGCTCCATTTGGATATAAGCCCGATTGTAGCAAGGGGAATTTCAATCAATTTCCAGTGGATGGGTTACGCCAGAAGTAGTTTACCCCAATGGCTCTTTCTCGCATACATGAGGTATGTTTTTGGTTCAATATCTCATTAGAGCCATTTAGGGCCATGTTTTTTCTAGTTTCATTTGAACAGTCACATTCGTCGACCATACTTAAAGTTCGTTGTTTCATATGGGGCGAATTATGCAGCCAATACTCTACATTCAAGTCGGTAATGTTCTTTGGGCGGTTTTAAGTGACGGTTCTTGGATCCAAACGTTGCCTAACGAACAATTAGTTCCAGAAGTAGAGGTGGTTGTTCTTAATACTGACATTCTCGATATTGCATTTAATGAAGATACAACAAGTGAGGATGAATCGAGTTCGAATGATCTTTTAATTGCATCTCAAAACGGTATTGAATCCACTTTTAATCAGAGCGTTCGAGATTTTAGTGAGTCTTCTGGCGGGTTAAGTTTTGTTGCCTATATTCGCGCTGTTTTACCTGAGCAACTCGTTTCTAATGGCTATGTTACTAGGCCAGCAGTGCAAGAAAGAGAGAACCCAACTTCTGAGACTCAGGCTCCTGAGCGGTTGAATCCCGATGCTATATTAACGGTGGATATTCTTGATGGCGGCGATGGATACGAAAACCAGTTTGAAGTTCCTAGTGTCACGATTCAAGGTGACGCACTCAAGATAAGCGATGAGTGGCTTGTTACTATCACCATTACCGACAGCCTCAATAATTCCATTACTGTTACAACGACCGTAGAGAATGAGGCTTATACCCTATCAGACGTTGATCTGTCTTCTCTTGCTGAAGGGCCGCTTACGGTGACTTCTGTGGTTTCTGACATTTATGGCAATAACCTGAACGCCGTCGATACGACCATTAAAGATACGCTTGCAACGGTGAACGTCAATTTTGATGGTGGAGGGGATGAGTATTTAAATCAGTACGAAATCGCGACTACTCGCCTCGAAGGGACGATTGAAAACATTGAAGATGGCCAGCGTATCCAAGTTACGGTAACCGACTCGTTAGGAGCGGTCATAAACTTAGAAACGGTGGTGACTGGTGGAAGTTGGTCTCTGGACGACGTTGACCTTTCTGGATTGTCTGAAGGTACGCTGACCGTTGTTGCTGAGAGTATAGATATAGCGGGCAACCCTGCAACCAGTGAAAACACCATCATCAAAGATACGCTCGCAAGTGTGACGGTGGACGTTGACGATGGCGGAGACGGCTATTTAAACATTGAAGAGCGCCAATCTGTCACTTTGTCAGGGCAAGTCAGTGATGTTGAAAATGGTCAGACGGTTTCTGTCACGGTTCAAGACAGCTTGGGGGCGATGCTCTCGTTCAATGCCGTTGTCGTTGATGGTATGTGGCAAGTCGAAGGGGCGAACTTATCCACGTTAGCCGATGGGGCGTTAACCGTATCTGCCTCCGTGAATGATGTGGCGGGCAACCAAGCGAAAGCGATGGATGAGGCTACGACCATAGATGCCACTGCTCCCACCATTGATATCGATACGGATTTTTATATTAGAGGTGGTCTTGCCATTGATGATTTCCGTGAGGGTATAGTCACGGAAATGAGAGGGACAACCAGTGGTGTAGAGCAAGGTTTGGCAGTGACGATTCGGGTAAGTGACGGAGACAGCACGCTGAATTTTACTGGCCTCGTTGATGCATCAGGTTCGTGGACAGTAACCGGAATTGACGTAAACACTCTCAATCTAAACAACACGTGGACCATTGAAGCAGAAGTGTTGGATGCCGCCGGCAACCACGTGGTCGATACCATGCCGACAATAGTGCTACCCGGTTCAACGGTATTTTCTGAAAACATCGTTGGATTTTTTGGTGAGCAAAGCAGCTCGGCAGCCATCAACATAGAAAATGGTGTGCCAGCACTGCATGCAGAGCAACCAAGTTTGAGCGCGCTTACATCGGTCGGTCAATCTATAAATGTTGTTGTTGCAGAAGATGGGTTGAGCTTACAAGGAACATCGACTGACGACCGATTAGTTTTCTCAGCAGAAGTCAATGATGATGGTACGGTTCAAATTACTTTTTATGAAGCGATTGATCATGGTGTAGGTCAAGATGAGCTGGTGACTAACGTATTGGTTGAAAGCATTCAAAGTGATGCTGACGGCACACAAGAGGCTGTTGTGGCTCCCCTAGAAATCGCCATCCTTGATGCCGATCCAGTGATCGAAAATGAGTCATATAGTGTAACCGAAGGCCAAGTCATTTCTGGCAATGTACTGGAGAATGACATTGATATTGATGGTGACTTGTACATTCGATATGTCAGAGCCGGAGGAGAGATCCAGTCTGTCCCTGATGGTGGCTCAGTAAGTTTTAGTCTAGAGAAGGGTGAATTAACCGTATTTTCAGATGGCTCTTGGCAGTTGAATGCCAGTCGCAACTTAGATCACACGGTTGAGCAAAGTCTCGTTTTTGATTATCTCGCAGCCGATGATTCAAAAGATTACGGTGTAGCAACCGCAACTATCGACATTATAGATGGCCAAGCGGGTTATGTAGGCAGCGCTACTATAAACGCAGCAGAAGTACCTCTGGGAGAGGCATTATTAACCACCGAAGGCAGTGTTAATGTGATTGCTGGCTCTGATAACCCTGATCCGACTAGTTTGTATTTTGGTGGGGCATCCATTACTAAGTTAGAGGCATTAGGGCTTACAAGCTCAGTCTCTGATAATGAGCTTAGCTACACGTTAAGTTCCAGTGGAAAGCAAATCACAGCATTTGCTAATGGTGTCACTGTATTTACGTTAACATTGAGTGGCATTGAGTCGGGTAACGATGTACTAGCTTCAATCTCGCTTACTCTTTATCATCCTATCGATCAATTCAATAGTAGTGATACGGTCACTTTCCCGCTGACCATTGGAGGGACAGATCTAGACTCCACACCGCTTGTAGAGAATGAAATTGATTTCGTGTTGAAAGATGGTGTTGATCCTACGTTGAGCAACTTGACTGTTGTTGCAATGGAAGAGATTAATCTAGAAAGTGGGGCAATCTTTAAGACTGGGAGCCTTCAACTCGATATCGGGAGTGATTATGTTGACTCTCTTCGATTTAGCGAATTAAACCAGCCCACATTAGTGAGTAGTGAAAGTGAGTTGCTTTACCGTCTGTCTGATGACGGTACGACAATTACTGGCTATATCTTAGAAGGTGGGGTGGAAGTAAATATTTTTCAATCGAAACTATTATCCACATTACCTGTAGAGTCGAGTAGTGAAATAGAGTATTCCTTTGAATTATATCGCTCTTTCGATCTGTCAAAAGATCAAATCCTGGATATACCATTGTTAGTTAATGCAACAGATTCAGACGGTGACACCACCTCCGTAACATTGGATATTACCTTAGAGGCAATTGAAGGTTTGAACGATGATGCCTCTTTAACGGTGGATATTCTTGATGGCGGCGATGGATACGAAAACCAGTTTGAAGTTCCTAGTGTCACGATTCAAGGTGACGCACTCAAGATAAGCGATGAGTGGCTTGTTACTATCACCATTACCGACAGCCTCAATAATTCCATTACTGTTACAACGACCGTAGAGAATGAGGCTTATACCCTATCAGACGTTGATCTGTCTTCTCTTGCTGAAGGGCCGCTTACGGTGACTTCTGTGGTTTCTGACATTTATGGCAATAACCTGAACGCCGTCGATACGACCATTAAAGATACGCTTGCAACGGTGAACGTCAATTTTGATGGTGGAGGGGATGAGTATTTAAATCAGTACGAAATCGCGACTACTCGCCTCGAAGGGACGATTGAAAACATTGAAGATGGCCAGCGTATCCAAGTTACGGTAACCGACTCGTTAGGAGCGGTCATAAACTTAGAAACGGTGGTGACTGGTGGAAGTTGGTCTCTGGACGACGTTGACCTTTCTGGATTGTCTGAAGGTACGCTGACCGTTGTTGCTGAGAGTATAGATATAGCGGGCAACCCTGCAACCAGTGAAAACACCATCATCAAAGATACGCTCGCAAGTGTGACGGTGGACGTTGACGATGGCGGAGACGGCTATTTAAACATTGAAGAGCGCCAATCTGTCACTTTGTCAGGGCAAGTCAGTGATGTTGAAAATGGTCAGACGGTTTCTGTCACGGTTCAAGACAGCTTGGGGGCGATGCTCTCGTTCAATGCCGTTGTCGTTGATGGTATGTGGCAAGTCGAAGGGGCGAACTTATCCACGTTAGCCGATGGGGCGTTAACCGTATCTGCCTCCGTGAATGATGTGGCGGGCAACCAAGCGAAAGCGATGGATGAGGCTACGACCATAGATGCCACTGCTCCCACCATTGATATCGATACGGATTTTTATATTAGAGGTGGTCTTGCCATTGATGATTTCCGTGAGGGTATAGTCACGGAAATGAGAGGGACAACCAGTGGTGTAGAGCAAGGTTTGGCAGTGACGATTCGGGTAAGTGACGGAGACAGCACGCTGAATTTTACTGGCCTCGTTGATGCATCAGGTTCGTGGACAGTAACCGGAATTGACGTAAACACTCTCAATCTAAACAACACGTGGACCATTGAAGCAGAAGTGTTGGATGCCGCCGGCAACCACGTGGTCGATACCATGCCGACAATAGTGCTACCCGGTTCAACGGTATTTTCTGAAAACATCGTTGGATTTTTTGGTGAGCAAAGCAGCTCGGCAGCCATCAACATAGAAAATGGTGTGCCAGCACTGCATGCAGAGCAACCAAGTTTGAGCGCGCTTACATCGGTCGGTCAATCTATAAATGTTGTTGTTGCAGAAGATGGGTTGAGCTTACAAGGAACATCGACTGACGACCGATTAGTTTTCTCAGCAGAAGTCAATGATGATGGTACGGTTCAAATTACTTTTTATGAAGCGATTGATCATGGTGTAGGTCAAGATGAGCTGGTGACTAACGTATTGGTTGAAAGCATTCAAAGTGATGCTGACGGTACACAAGAGACGGTTGTGGCACCGTTAACGATTACTATTTATGACTCTGATCCGGTGATTAGAGATGACACATACTCAGTCTTAGAAGATCAAACAATTACGGGCAATGTACTTGAAAATGATATTGATCTTGATGGAACACTTTATGTGAAATTTGTAGAGGCTGGCGGGGAGCAGAAGTCAATTCTAGAGGGGGGATCCGTAAGTTTTAGTTTAGAAAAAGGCGAATTAACCGTATTTTCTGATGGCTCTTGGCAGTTTGATGCCGGTCGAAACCTAGATCATTCGGTCGAGCAAAGTGTTTCTTTCAGCTATTTAGCTGCAGATGACTCCCAAGACTATGGCTTGGCTAACGCGACGATTGATATTAGTGATGGACAAGCAGGTTACGTAGGCAATGCGACTATAGACGTAACAGAAGTCCCTTTGGATGGCCCGATATTGAACTTTGAAGGAACTGTTAATATTGTCGCGGGATCTGACAATCCGGATCCGAGTAGTTTGTATTTCGGTGGGTCATCTATTACTAAGTTAGAAGCATTAGGGCTTACAAGCTCAGTCTCTGATAATGAGCTTAGCTACACGTTAAGCTCCAGTGGAAAGCAAATTACAGCATTTGCGAATGGTGTCACTGTATTTACGTTAACATTGAGTGGCGTTGAGTCGGGTAACGATGTATTAGCTTCAATTTCGCTTACTCTTGAGCACCCTATCGATCAATTCAATAGCAGTGATACGGTCACTTTCCCGTTGACCATTGGTGGCGTAGATTTAGATGCCACACCGCTTGTAGAGAATGAAATTGACTATGTTCTAAAGGATGGCGCAGACCCAACTTTAAATAATTTGAATGGGGTAGAAGTAAAAGAATCTGATCTCGCAAATGGAAGTGTGTTGAGCTCAGGGAATTTTCAAGTTGAGGTTGGCAGTGATTACCTCGAATCTTTGTCGTTCATCGTCTCTGAACAACCCTTGTTGACGAGTGGTGAACAAGTTGTGCTTTATCAAGTCTCTGCGGATGGCAAAACACTTGATGGTTATATTCTTGACGAAGATGGGCAAACTCAGATTCCCATCTTTCAAGCTACCCTCAATGCTTCATTACCTATTGATGCAAATAGCGACATTACCTACTCCTTTGAGCTTTTTCAGGCTCTCGACCAACAAGAAAATACTGATCCAAACGTGCCTCTCGTTGTTACTGCAATGGACTCAGACCAAGATAACACGTCGGTCGTTTTAGACATTAATGTGATGGATAACGACAATGGACAAGCGCTAATCAATAGTGGCAATGTCGAGTTGACCGAAACACCTGTCGATACAAACATTGCTCCTGATGGGGTTTCAGCCATAGCGAATACGGATGTGATAGTTACGTCATCATTCGATCCGATTGTGTATCTGGGTGTTGACATAAATGATGGAGATACTGTCAAAACTACGCTTGGTGATGCTGTTACTTATAACGGAGAGGCTGTCACTTGGTACGATAACAATGATGGAAGCTTTGACGCAATTTCAGACACTGGAGACGTTGTATTTAGGGTCACGTTACCTAGTGACTTCTCTTTGCCATCAAATGATACGTCTACCGTTAATGTAACTGTAGAGCTTTATCACTCGCTTGACCATGTTTTAGGTGATGGGACGCAATTGTCGATCTCTATGCCCATCGTGGCGAGAGATTCTGATGGAAGCGAGATCTCTACGGAGTCCAACATACTGGTCTATGATGGCTTGTTTCCGGAACTAGTAATTACAGAGGGAATCACAGTCAATGAAAGCGGGTTGAATGATGATTCGCTTGATTCTGGCATCGAGGGCTCGTCACCATCCATTACGCTATTACAAGGTTCAGACTCTATCGCCAGTGTGAGCGTGAATATCGATATGTTCAATGCGCTCGGCTATAAAACAAGTAGTGGTAGCCTGGTTTCGCTTGATTCACCGGACTCGAATGGTTGGTTATATGCAAGAGATGAAAGCGAGCAAGACGTCTTTAGAATTAGATTTAAAACCGATGGGACTGTCGAGTTTGATCTATACCGTGCACTTGAACACGATGAACCTGACGGTGTTCCAGCGGACGAGAACACATTAGAACTCAGTTTTTCAATTTATGCCGTTGATAAGGATGGCGACCAGTCTGAAGCTGAGACATATACCGTTAGTGTAGTAGATGATATCCCTGAAGACACAAGCTCACCAATAGAAATTGAACTTACCGAGGGGGATGAGTTTTCGGGAAACTGGTTTAGCAATAATGCCGACTTAATCAGTTCAGATGGCACGTTGATTTCAAGTTTGACCTATGCAGGTGAAACATACGATACGGCGAGTTCGGTATTTAGCAATGATGCTTGGACCATCGATTTAATCAATAGTAGTGATGGTAACTTAAAATATGGAACGCTGACTATTGCTCAAGATGGGACATTTACGCTAACTACCGAGCTTATTGTTAATACGCCTGTAGGTGGTTTGCTTGATGATCTAACGATAACTGTGACGGATGCAGACGGTGACCAAGCAAGCAGTGAAGCTCAATTAATTCTTGATGATGCCAGGGGTTTTATTCGAACCGTTAATGTAGATACGTTAGAAGATAATGGCGCGAATAATAGTGGAGACCCCACGCCAGTCGCGTTACCGATTAGAGTTTCTCCTGGGGATACGGAGAATAATGAGCGTGTTGAAGCGATAAGGATCTCTGTTGAATCTCTACAAGGAGGGGCTCTGTTTTTAGACGGAGTGCGCCTTGAAGATGATGATAATGACGGATTTATTAGTCTTTCTGGTACAGAGCTAATGGGGGTGGGTATATTCACCGTTCCAAATGGTGATCTCACTTATCAACCAGCGCTAAACCTGTCGGGCAACACTATCAAAGTTTCGTTAGCAGTGTCTGCATTAATCGTATCTGATGTCGAACCAGATGGTTTTGTATTACAAGGCAATAACACGTTAAATGTTAACGTCTTACCGGTTGCAGATTTGCCAGAGTGGTCTAATGATTCGGACTTTTCTTATCAAAGTGTTGAAGATTCCGCTGAATCACTTTCGCTCAATATTGTCGCTGAAAAGTTTGACCAAGACGGTTCTGAAACGCTCCACTACCAAATTTCGAATATTCCAGATGGACTTATATTAACACTTAACGGAAGTGCTATTGAGGAAGGGAAAGCGTATAGCCAATCCGAGTTAGATCAAATTGAAATCACATCTAACGAAAACTTAGCCGGAAGATTTACTTTTGATGTAACGGCAGTAACGACTGAATCGGGTAGTGTGTTTGCCGATGAGCAAGATAAAACAGCGGAGATCACTGAGCAAGTTGTTATCGATATATCTCCAGATGCCGATGTGCCTACGCTGACCGTTAAAAATATTCAGGGGCTTGAAGACCAAGCGATTGACTTAAAAGATTACATCCTAGGGCGGCTCACTGACACAGATGGCTCGGAGTCTCTTTCTTATCGCATAGAAGTTCAAGATGGTTGGACATTGCCTGTCGGAGCTGGGATTACGCTTATCGGTATTAATACCTACCTAGTGACCTCCAATGCTCTAGCCAATTCAGAGGCGTTACTTCAACCAAAATCGGATATCAGCTCATTTACTGAATCTCTATCCCTTCAAGTAACCGCCATTTCAACAGAGTCGACTATTGATGGCTTAGCACCTCTTAATGAAACCGCCGAGAGCCAATCTGCAACCATTGACATTAAGCTAAAAGGCGTGGTCGATGAACCAATTGTCCTAGATGGTGGACAGGGGAATTGGCAATATGATCAAGCGACTAAAGTAATTAGTAATCTCTCTACGTTAGACGAAGATAACCTGATACAACTGGATTTTATCATCCAGACATCAGACGACGATCTATCAGAAGAAATTAATATCTTGCTTCAGAACATCCCTGTGGGAACACAACTGACAGATGTAAATGGTGACCCTATTGTTCTTCCAATTGCATACGTGGACCCAATAACGGGGCCAGTTTATCAGGTCTCGAACGCTGTTCTTGAAAACACTTACCTCAAAACAGAGCAAGATTTTAGTGGAACACTGAGCATGGATGTTATCGTCGTTTCAACAGAGCCGGATGGTGATTCTGCTGAAACCCCTCTTAAAGTGGAAATGGAAATCTCACCTATTGTTGATCAAACTGACGGCCAAGAATTACAAAGCAATGGTATTGAGGACAATTTCATCACACTAAATCTTGAGCCTGTCGTTAATCAAGATATAGATTCTAGTGAGTCCTTGACAGGATACACCATTGTATCCATTTCAGATGGCTTAACACTTTACTTTGATGGTAATGCAGTAGAGGAAAGTAATTTACCGTTAGAACTCAATGAACTACTCGATGGTAGCTCGGCAACATTATCTGAGTTGTTAAACAGTGGACGAATCACTGTAAAAGCTAATGAAGACCTAAGTGGGACGTTTAGCCTGGAAGTTCAGTACGAAGTGACAGACACGTCTCCGACGATGGAGACTGATGTAAAGGCAATCAATGGCTCTTTGAGCGTCGTGGTTTCTGGAAAAGTGGATATTGGTAATGAAGATATTGACAAAACACGTTTAGAAGGCGCGACTGAACTATTCACAAGTACGGATGGGTCTGCTGTTGACGTGAGTGGAGGCATTACATTTACAGAAGCGGATATTGATGGTTCAGAGTATCTCGATTACATCGTTTTACAGATACCGCAGGGTCAAGACCTCATTGTTACTCATCCGAATGGTGCTTCTCAAGATGCCGATGGGAACTGGCTGATTCCAATGGAAGGAATCACAAGTGATAGCGTGTTGGAAACCGCTCAAGATTTGCTTGCTGGCGCATCGATTTATAGCCCATATAACACAGAGATACTTGATGTGAATGTGTTAGCGTATGTTCGAGATGGAACGGATGCTCAATACATCACAGGTCAGTTCCAAATTCAAATTACTGGCCATGAAGGAGATGGAGACCAGTGTGCTGATCCTGGTGAACCGGGAAGCGTTCAAAGTGGGGATATTGTAGGTAAAGAAGGTGAAGATGTCTCAATTGGGGCGTTTTTAAACCCTGATGTGGCGAGTAGTGATGATAACTTAGTTTCCTTCTTTGTCGCCGCAGATTCTTTACCTGAAGGAGTCGAGCTTACTGGCGAAGGTGTGATACCTGCTTATGATAATACGGGCAATCTGTTGGGTTATTCAATTTCTAGCGCTGGATTGTCTTCCTTGACGCTTACTGGCGTGGATGAGGACTTTGCTGGTTGCATTACTTTCAATTTAGAAGTGACAGAAACGGCCCCATGCGATGGTGACTCGAAAACAACCGCTCAGACCATTACGGTACAAATCTCTCCTGTTGTCGATGATATCGCGATAGCACCAAGCCAAGTTACGGTTCAAGAAGATACTATAACCAACCTGAATCTTGCTCTTGTATTGGGCGATAGTGAAGGGCCAATGCAGTCCATTACTGGAGAAGGTGACGCAGCGACTGGCCTTGAAAGTGTCAATTGGGTTTCTTTATCGGTGTCTGACGAGAATGCGCGGTTTACTGCCGTGGACCCGAGCCTACTCATTGACAACGGTGATGGAACATGGGTAGTGACAGATGTTACGCGTCTAAACGAAATTCAGTTAATCCCACCTGAAAACTACAGTGGAGAGCTTGTTATTTCCGTTGACGCAAACATTACTGATGAAGTCACGGGAAGTTGTTTAAGTACTGACAGTGCGAAAGATACTCAAACTAAATCAACAGAAGTTACCGTTACCATTGCCCCAGTGGTTGATAAAGCGGTTCTGGAAACAGAAGACGTAGTTGGTAATGAAGATAATTATATTTATTTAGGAAACTTATCTGCATCATTAATCGATCAAGATGGTTCTGAGTCGATGTCTTTGGTCATGACAGGAGTGCCAGACGGAGCCGTGTTGGTTTGGGACAATAATGGGACGTTCGAATTACTCCCTGATAACGGTTCAACGGATGGTGAGAGCAAGGAGTGGCAGCTAACTCAAGCACAACTTGATAAGGTTTACTTTCTACCGCCACTAGATTTTAGTGGGGATATTTCATTAACACTGCAAGCTATTACCCAAGAGTCTGGATCAAACGACTATAACTATACCACTTCTCAGTTCAACGTCGGCGTAAAACCGATTGGCGATGATGTATCTTTGAATACAACCTCTAACACGTTCACTGGAGATGAAGGTGATTCCATTTCGATTGACTTTTTAGCGAGCGGTTTTGAAACAAATAGCAACGAATATATAGAAGTGTCGATGTTGATCAAAGCAAGCTCTGAACCCTCTGCATTGGAAGGCTTAGGTAGGATTCGTATTGGAACTCAATTCTCATCCTTTACCTTCGATGACGCGGGCAATGCCGTGGCGACGGTATTAGTGCGAGCAAATGAAGTGTCAGGTTTGGAGTTCATTCCGAAGGATGCATTTGGAACGATGGATGTTGCTCTCAATGTTAGAACGTTTGATCAAGCGATAGTGTCAGAGACACTCGAAACCGATTTTGGAGATGTGCAAACTACCGATCTAACCATTGTTGTTACCCCTGAAGCTGATGAGCCAACACTAACGGCCGATTATCAGTCTATTGTGTCTGAAGCGTCTGGGAGTATTCCTTTGGGGTTGAGCATGAATTTAGTCAATCCTGCACCCGAAGAGTTTGGAAGTGTGGAGATTCGCGGATTACCAACAGATCTAGAGTTGAGTCATGGTGAAAGATTGAACGGCATTTATACTGTTGATCAAGAGGATGTCGCTGATCTTTCCATCGTTGGCGGGTTTAGCGGTGCAAGTGATTTTACGTTGTCGATAAAACCGATTGCAACACTGGGTGCTACAGTCGCAGAAGGTGCTGCTCAGACAGTCAATGTTACCTTAGTGGAAGAAGGGGGCCAAACATTACTTGCGACAGATGCTAATGATTTGCTTATTGGAGGAAGTGGCAGCGATGTATTCCAGTTTGACAGTTCAGGGCTCGGTAACGAGTTAAAGCCCTCGTACGATGTGATCAACGATTTCCAAATATCCGTTATTGGTGATGATAATGACACAATTGACATCGCCTCGATAATCACCGCTACCTCGATAACAGAAGTCGATAATAAGCTCGATTTAACAGAGAATGATGATGGCGTAACGCTTCACATAAAACCAGAAGAGACGGGGACAAAACAACAGATTCTTATGCAGGGCGTCACTCTCGATCAGCTTTACAAAGGTGACTCGACTGGCGTAGCCGAAGAAAATGTCTTACAGAAGATGATTGATGACAACAACTTGCTAGTAGGTGGTATGTCATGAAGCATCACTCATCCTCATCAAGTGAGCTGACTAACGATCCTTGGGGGCAATCGTTAACTTGGTTGATGCGTTATTTTGAGGTTAGACACCATACAAAAAAGGTGCTTTCTGGATTACCTCTTGTTGAGGGTAGATTGGATAGTGACTTATTCATCAGAGCCGCTGAGCGAGCCGATCTTGAACTCACATTAATCGATTTAAAATCCACCGCAATGTTGAGCTTTCCATTGGTGGTAATCAATAGGAAGACGTTACAACCCGCTATTATATCTGAGCGACATAACAGCGATTATCAAGTCACGTTATTTAGTGAAGATCAAGGTGAAACGCAATACGTCACGAGCGAGGAGCTGCATAATCAATTCCAGCCTCAAGCATGGCAAGTTTCTATGCGTCCAGAGCTGGACAAACGGATAAGTTCTATTCAAGCGGATTATAATGAACATTGGCTTTTCGCCGTAGTGAAAGAAATGTCTCCGTGGTATCGAGATCTTTTGATTGCCTCTTTCCTTATCAATACGCTAGCGCTAGTTATTCCGCTTTTCACTATGAACGTTTACGATCGTGTAGTGCCTAATCAAGCTTTCAGTACATTATGGGTTTTGGTCGCTGGTGTCTCCGTCATGATTATTTTTGATTGGCTATTGCGTAAAGCAAGGGGAGTTGTCACTGATACCGCGGGTAAGTACATCGATAACAAGCTTTCTTCGATACTTTTTTCTAAAGTTATGGGGATGAAACTTGAACACCGTCCTGCATCAGTCGGTGCATTCGCTCGACAACTACAAGATTTTGATAGTGTTCGCGATTTTTTTACTTCTGCATCTCTTGTGACCTTAGTTGATCTCCCATTTACGTTGTTATTTTTAGTCTTAATAGGTTGGCTAGGTGGGGCAATGATGTTCATACCTATTGCCGTCATGTTCACCCTGCTGATCCTTGGCTTTGCGGTAAAAGCAAAAATAGAACAATCACATACGGAAAGTGCTGCACTATCCATGAAGCGACAAGCTCACTTGTTTGATTCATTGTCCTCTTTAAAAGAGATTAAGCAAAATAACGCTACGGGAGAAGCACAAAAGCGTTGGGAGCAAACGGTATCCATGCTTTCTGATTGGCAAAATCAATCGCGAAACTATTCGAATATCGTTGCTTACTCCATTCAATCTAGCCAGCAGATAATTACCGTAATGTTACTTGTAACAGGCGTGTACAGAATTTCTGAGGGATTGCTCAGCATGGGGGGGCTCATTGCTATTGTCATGCTTAGCGGTCGTGCTGCAGGGGCGATTAACCAGTTAGCTATGCTGTTACTTCGCTATCAACAGACAAAAACAGCGGTTGAAGGCTTAAATTCTATCATGTCTTTACCTCAGGAGGCGCAACGCAGTCAGGTCATTACGTCTGCCGAATTTACAGGGAATATACGTTTAGAAAACGTGAGCTTCCAATACCCAGATGTTGATATGCCATGTTTGAGAGATATTAATCTTACTATCAAGCAAGGCGAACGCGTTGGCGTTATTGGTAGTGCAGGAGCAGGAAAGTCTACACTCCTTTCTATTATTACCAATCAACTCAGTGCCTTACAGGGTAGCGTTTATTTTGATGACATTGACAGTCAGCTTTGGCCCGCCGAATTGATAAGAGAGAAAACGGGTTGGGTTGGCCAAGATTCGCATCTTATATACGGCAGCATTATGGAAAACATAGTATTAGGACATCATGTTATTGATCAAGAACGATTACGCCGTGCGATAGAATTATCGGGTTTGAACCAGTACATGAGTCGCCTTCCTCATGGTCTAGAAACGCAAGTCGGAGAAGGAGGGCGTTATTTGTCGGGGGGGCAAAGGCAAGCTGTAGCGATTTCAAGAGCTTTTTATCGAAACCCTGCAGCATTAATTTTAGACGAGCCAACCAGCTCCTTAGACCAGCCTGCTGAGAATGCATTGTTTAATGCTCTCAAATCGTTGCCGCACTCGACGACGATGATTATTAGCTCTCATAAACATTCCTTATTATCGCTTTGTGATCGAATTGTTGTGCTTGATAAAGGCACAATTTTGAGGGAAGGAGCGCCCCAAGAAATTTTTGCTAAACAACAGTCTAACGCGAAGACGAACAGAGTACGCGCAGTATCAATTGTACGCGAAGGAGGTCAATGATGAGCACAGTTCGTTGGAGTAATGCTCATTTAGCAAACCGTTCGAGAACGTTGATTTGGTTGTCTGCCGCGTTAGTGCTGAGTGTGATTATTTGGGCCTCGTGGGCGAGGTTAGACGAAGTGGTTGTCGGCGAAGGAAAAGTTGTTCCTACTTTGTCTGTTCAGACTATTCAGAGCTTAGAGGGAGGCATTCTAAAGGAGTTACTTGTCATGCCTGGTGAAAGCGTCACTAAGGGGCAAACCATCGCTATTCTGGATGATACAAGGTTTAAGTCGACCTATTCGGAGACCTCTGAACAAGTTGAATCTTTGCTCGCCAGAAAGCAGAGGCTTCAAATTGAATTAGAAACGGTAAAAGTGAATAGCCTCCAACTGGATTGGAAACAACAAGTGAGTATCGAGCCTCAGACATTTGATATTTCGATGACCGGCCACTCTGCCTATCTGAATGCCAAAGCAAACTATCTTGAGCGGTTGAGCCAACTGGAGTCTGAGCTGGAGGAGGCTAAATTGCGAATTGAGCAACAATCGCAAGCTTATCTAGATACCTTGAATACCATTCAAACACTAAAAAGCAGTCTGGTTATTGTCTCGAAAGAGCGAGATATGCTGAGAGAGGTGGTTTCTAGTGGCGCGGTAGCTGAAGTGGAATTATTAAAACTGAATAGAGACGTTATAAAGCTCAAAGGAGACATCGCGAGTTCACAAGCTGCTGCCCAAAAGCAAAGGGCTGTGTATTCTGAATCCATCGCAGATTATCGTGGTACTGCGCTTGCTTTTAGGGCAGAGGCACAAGGGCAGCTCAATGAAGTTGTGACGCAACTAGCGCAGCTCAATGAAAGTCGTCAGGCGATTGCGGACCAGTTGAATCGAACGCAGTTACTTTCTCCGGTCGATGGAACCATCAAAGATGTTTTTGTCAGAACCATCGGAGGTGTGGTTAAGCCGGGTGAGCCTATTTTAGAAATAGTCCCTCGTAATAGCACGTTAATCGTTGAAGCGAGAATTTCTCCTCAGAATATCGCCTTCATAAGGCCTGGCCTGCCGGCAACGGTAAAGTTGTCTGCCTATGACTTTGTCATTTACGGAGGCCTAGAAGGAGAAGTGACCTACGTAAGCGCCGATGCACTTCAAAATGAAGAGGGCAATGCCTACTACCGTGCCAACGTTACTTTCAAGGTTGATGATAAGTTTACGATCATCCCGGGAATGCAGGTTGTGGTAGACATTCTTACAGGAGAAAAAACAGTACTGAATTATTGGTTAAAACCTATATTACGTGCGAAAGAGAATTCGCTCAGAGAAAGATAGACATAAGGATATAAGATGCGGCTTAAATCAACGTTATTGGTCTTGTTTGCAGTATCATCGTCGCCAAACGCTTTGACTTTAGAAGAGTCAGTTACGTTATCTCTCGATAGCTCCCCCAGTTTGCTTGCTCGCTATTCTCGCTATGAGTCGATGGTACGAGACCGAAATGCCATAAATGGTTCATTTCTTCCCCAGGTTAATTTGTATGCAGCAGCAGGGTACGAAGGTACTCGATATAACAACGGAAACTACATCGACAGTGAAGATAGAACATTAGAAAGAACGGAGATGGGCGTAAGAATCTCCCAACTGTTATTTGATGGATTTAAAACAAGTGCTGATGTTGATCGCCTATCTTACGAGGCTGAAGCTGAACGCTTGGACTTATTGGCATCTGCGGAAAATGTTGCATTAGATACTGTCAGAGCGTATGTGGATGTTTTACATGCCCGAGAGTTGATGAAACTGACAGAAAGAAACCTAAATGAACACCAAGAGATCTACCGTTTCATTCTAGATAAAAAAGAAAAAGGTTTAACCAGCAACTCCGACTTAGCGCAGGTTTCTTCGCGTGTCGCGACAACACAGTCCTCATTGATTGCCGCCCAAAACAATCTTTCCGATGCTAGAACAAGATTTGTACGTTTGGTTGGTCGAGCGCCGCAAAACTTAGTTGAGCCTGTTTACCCGCAGGAATTGCTTCCGAATAAGCTTGACGAAGCACTCAAACAAGCGGTTAGGTTGCACCCATCCATACAGTCGGCGATGAAAGATTTAGAGGCGGCTCGACATGAAGTAAAAAGAGAAAAGGGGGATTACTACCCAGAGCTCAAGCTTGAGCTGTCAGCCAACAAAACAGACAACGTGGATAATATTGAAGGCATTAACGAAGATGCAAAGGTTATGCTGACGGTCAACTACGATCTTTTTAACGGCTTTTCTACAGACTCCCGAGTGGAGTCATCTGCCTGGCGAGTAGAGGAGGCGAGGGCTATTCGAGCAAATGCAGAACTAGATGCGAATGAAGGTGTAAGGCTGGCATGGGACGCACATACATTGCTTCAACAGCAAATGGAGTTTTTAAAAGTCAACGTTGATGCGGCGAAAGTAACTGAATTAGGGTACATCCAGCAGTTCAATGTAGGGCGACGCAGTTTGTTAGATGTATTAGATGCCAAAGTTGAAACGTTTGTTGCGAGACGGAACTATACCCGAACAAAGTACGATCATTTGGTTGCCACTTACCGTTTATTCAACTCGATGGGGATTCTGACTTATGCGTTGCGAGTTGAGTATCCAGAGAACTGGAAGGAGAACAATAATGGATAAATTCGCAGTGACGAGTCTTCTAGTTTTTATGTTAGCAGGCTGTGCTGAATCACCGAATACGACGTTGACCACTTACCAGTACAACGACCTTAAAGACAATGATAGTGATGGCGTGATAAACCAACGAGATAACTGCGCAGATACGCCAAAAGGTGTCGTTGTTGACAGTGAAGGCTGTGCGAATTGGGTCAACGACTCGCAGACACACCTGATCAGTTTTTTCTTTGCGATGGATGAGCATCAGGTAACGTCATCTCATGATATGCCGCTAAGCGAGTTGAAAGCATTGCTTCAGAGTAACCCAAATGCGCAAGTCATACTGATAGGAGACACAAGCCCTGAAGCGTCACTCGAATACAACAAAGCGTTGGCAAAGAAAAGAACGGCAGCTATACGAGAATTGCTAGTGAGAAACGGCATTCAAGACAATCGAATTGAAGAGCAAGAGTTTTATCAGAATACGGCATTGACGGTACAACTAAAAAAACGGGAAAGACGCACAATTGCTGTTGTAAACACGAAAGCTGAAAGTACTGAACAAGCGTGGACTATATTTAGTTCGGACAGCGAGTTGACACCTAATTCGAAGTTGGAGTTGAATTATGAAAATTAAAGTCTTGCCTTTCCTTGCTCTAACTTCATGTTTGATTTCACCGCTGGCATTTTCTGACTCTGAGGCTCGAACATCGATTTTTGTCGAACCAGAGATACTAGAAACGATAGAAACATTGATAGATGAGCCAAATGTAAATGTAGCGCTTGCATCTCAGTCTGGTGGTTTTAACGACATGCTAAATGACGGAACCTCTATTGCGATCACATCTAAGAAATGGTCAGATGAAAACATCTCCCGATTTCAACGAGAAAGAGGCCACAGGCCTACACGTTTGTTTTTAATGGCAAACGCTATTGTCGTAATCAATAGTCAAAAGAGTACGGTAGATAGTTTTTCCGTTAGTGAATTGAAACGCTGTGATGCAAATACGTATGCTTTCGGGGAGATGCGTTTAAGTAACCCAGATGTGAGCTCTAATGGTTGTCAATCATCGATTCAAATGCTTGATGAAGACCGATTGAAACGGGCTTTAAGCGACGACTTGTCAGCCAAAGCTTATATGCGATACTCCGATTTTAAATACTCAGAACAGTGGTCGAGCTACAAGGCTCTCTCTGTTCATCATAATGATGACTCATGCTCTTTGAGCACAGATTGTATCTATTCTCTTCGCTATCCATTTTCCGTGGTCTATTACGTTTATATAAATAAACAATTCGACACTAATCAGAAGATCAAAAAATCAAAGCTATTTGAACTCCTTACAACCGACCACAATACACAACAAGTACGAAATGCTGGGTTTATTCCACTACCAAAAGCGCTTATTAAAAGAAATAGAGTGAAGTTAGGGCTAGATGAGCCAGTTGTTTTAAATGGGTATAAATAAACTTCATACGCCTAACTATGTGGGCTTGAGTGAACGTACCGTCCTAGGAAGTTTTGCCTTGCTGCTCATTTATCTTTGGTTAACCTTTGGTCAATTGAGTTGATTGTAAGTGGTTTTGTTGGTAATTTTTCTATTATTGTGGCAAGTTTACTTAAAACCACTTAAGTGAATTTAAGTTATGACACAAGAAGAAAGACTCGTAGCACTCAGAGCGAAGCTGGAGCAGCAAAACAAAGTAACGTTGTCTGAAGTTTGTGAGTACTTTGGTATCTCGCGAGATTCAGCTCGTCGAGACTTAGTTAAGTTGAGTCAGCAACCTGGGTTACAAAGAATACGAGGTGGTGTCATGCTTGCGCCGATCTCTTCCCATACCGAGGCATACGCGAGTCGACCCGTGAGTGACGTTAAACATCGACTAGCTCAAGCTGCCGCAGCGTTGTTGGATGAGCGCGACCATCTTGTTATTGATACCAGCACCATTTTGTCTCTGCTCCCACTCTATGCAGGAAAAGCACATTGTGGAGAAAACAAGCTCAACGTCGTCACTAACAGCATTGATGTACTGACCGCTGCTGAAACAAACGACACAATGGACGTTTATTTCTTAGGCGGACACTTTGACCCTTATGCCAGAGCAGTTTTAGGGGCGCAAGCAGAGCAGCAAATGCAGCAGTATCACGTGAACAAAGCGTTCATTGGCGTGTGTGCATTGACATCCCGAGGGCTGACAACAAATAGTTTGTTAGAAGCAACAATGAAACAAGCGATGATTGCTCAAGCTCAGCAGGTCATCGTCGTTTGTGAATCCCGAAAAATTGGTAGCGACAATTTCCACCACGTATGTGATTTGTCAAAGATCGACATCATTATTACCGATCATCCCCCTCAATCAGATTTTCAACAACTCCTCGATCACAATGATATTGAATGTATTGTTGTGTCACCGAAATAAGGAATCTTAGAATGGCTTACGATCCCGTAAAAACCGCTGTGATTGGTTACGGATATTCAGCAAAAACGTTTCATTTACCCTTCATTAAAGCGCTACCAAATTTAACGCTGAGCGCGATAAGCTCTCGTCAACAGGAGGCGGTTCAAAATGATTGGCCAGATGCTAAGTGGTTTTCTGATGCGAATACTTTACTCGATGATAGTGATGCAGAGCTCGTAATCATTACTGCGCCAAATGACGTACATTACGAACTTGCAAAGCGTGCGTTGAACAATGGGAAACACGTCATCGTCGAGAAACCGTTTGTTACTCGTATAGAAGACGGTAATGAACTTATCGCCTTGGCGGAAGAGAAAGGTCTAGTGCTGAGCGTTTTTCACAATAGACGTTGGGATGGAGATTTTCTCACGGTTAAATCTCTTATCGAACAAGGTAAGTTAGGTGATATAAAGCTGTTTGAGTCACACTTTGACCGTTACCGCCCTGAAGTTCGTCAACGATGGCGAGAGCAGGCTCAAGATGGCGGTGGTATTCTATTCGACCTTGCTCCTCATCTTCTCGATCAAGCATTGGTGTTGTTTGGCTTGCCAGATGCGATAGACGCACAATGTCGAATGATGCGTCCGGGCGCGACGACGATTGATTACTACAACTTGGTGCTTCATTACCCAGACCATATTGTGCATTTACATTCAAACTTGTATAGCCCAGAGCCGAACCTCCGTTACAAAGTATTGGGTACGGAAGCTAAATATGAAAAGTTCGGATTAGATCCTCAAGAGGGCTACTTAAAAGAAGGCCGTTTGCCGGAAAACGATGCTTGGTCGGAAGAAGATGAGGCGTTATACGGCGTCCGTTACGACGAAGACGGTGCGCAAACTATCAAAACGGAGAGAGGCGCGTACCAAGCTTACTTTGTTGGTGTGGCAGATGCCATTCGTTTGGGTACTGATAACCCGGTTCCTGCCGCTCAAGCAGTACAGAATATCGCTTTGATTGAGATGGCATTGGAAAGCAGTAAAACGGGTAAAACGATTCAGGTGAAACCATGAGTTTGACGCTTGAACTCGTGGCCCGGCAAGAGCATGAACTTCAGTTGGCGGAATTTAATCACCATATTGCGTGGTCTATCGGCCTTGCTCTAAAAGAAGAGGCTGAAGCTCGCGGCGCGGCTGTTGCTATTGAGGTTTACGGCTTTGGACAAACGCTATTTCAATACGCGATGGCAGGAACCTGTGCTGATCATGTAGATTGGGTCCGTAGGAAGCGAAACTCAGTATTAAGGTATGGCCACAGCTCTTATTATCTTTCTCTGTACAACAAGCAAAAGCAACGTGATTTCGAAAATCAGCCTCATCTCGATGCTCGTGAGTACTGTGCTCATGGTGGCGCGTTCCCAATTCGGCTTTCTGGGTCTGGTTTGGTTGGGGTTGTGACGGTATCGGGTTTACCGCAGTTAGATGATCATCAGCTAGTTGTGGATATATTAAAAACGATGACAGAGACAAAACCCTCTTAAACGCCAAATATGAAAGTAGCACGGTTCTTTATCGTGCTACTGAATTCTCTTTTTAGCTCATAAAGTGTTCTTTAATGTGAGCAAATATTAACATTGATCCCAACTTACTACCTGAAAATCAAATCAATTTCATATAACCTATACGCTCATTCATATAGAAAGCCTTCAAAGTTGGCCATTGGCAATGTCTTTTAGAAGAAAAGAAAAACTCAATCTTAGAAATCTTATTGTCACCCTATGTGTGTTCAGTGTGCTTGTCACTTTGATCAACGCATTCTACTCGATTTATCGTGTTCAAAGGGATCTCATCATCAATAACACGTTAGAATCAAACCGTGTTTACGCCCAAAAAATGTCTGAAATGACAGACTCTTTCATAGAAAGCTCAATGTCGCAGCTAAAATACAGTGCGAACGTGCTAAAAGACAAGATGCATGACGCTCAGCTTCTTGATAAAGAGGCTGAGAGATTAAGAACGCAAACCAAATCATTTAACTCTGTGGTTGTCGTTAATGCAAAAGGGGTTATTATTTCTGTATCCCCTGAAACACTTCAGGTGAAAGGTGTAAGGTTAGTGGGTGAAAGAAAACGCCAGTCTTTAAACGCTCAAGCACCGGTTGTTACTGAACCATTTATATCGCCAGCTGGAAATTACTTGTTAACCATCTCATACCCTATATTTTCTCAATCTAATGAATATTTAGGTTATATCGGCGGCACTATTTATCTAGAAAAAGAAAATATTCTTGCAGAGTTACTCAGCCAGCACGCATACAAAGATGGTTCTTTCCTTTACGTTGTCGATGAGAGTAACACTCTGATTTATCACCCAGATCAGTCGAGAGTTGGTGAAGTAATCGACGATAATGAGGCAATCAAAGCGGTGACGATGGGGCAGAGCGGTAACAAAGAAATTGTTAACTCTCGCGGCGTCGAAATGCTTGCTGGTTATGCACCAGTAAAGTCATCAGGATGGGGAATTGTTGCTCAGCGCCCGAAATCGATGACGTTATCTGTGCTAGATGAACAGATGTGGAATGTTTTCCTTAAGTCGATTCCAATTGGTTTATTAACTTTGTTACTAATTTGGTTCTTGTCCCTTCTTATTTCTAGACCACTTTGGCAGTTAGCTGGTGCTGTGCGAGGTGTCGAAGAACATTCATCATCTATCGATGACCTCAAACTGGTTAAGTCTTGGTATTTTGAGGTCTCACATTTGAAGCTTAGTTTTCTTAAAGCATTTGGTATCGTGTCAAAAACCATTGATAAGCTGCAACTGGATACATTAACAGATTCGATGACTGGATTATTGAATCGACGTGGATTAGATAAAGTGCTTGGTTTGTTTAAGCAGGAAAATACCGCGTTCTCTGTTTTGGCGCTAGATATTGACCACTTTAAGAGCGTAAACGATAACTATGGCCATGACGTGGGTGACAATTTACTTAGAGAGTTTGCGCAGTTAATGAAAGACCAAGCTCGCTCTAATGATCACCTGTGTCGTTCTGGCGGTGAAGAGTTTATGATGTTTTTGGAAAAAACAGACGTAAACCACGCTATGGATGTTGCAGAGCGTATTAGACACAACGTGGAACAACATGACTTCCAGGTGGTTGGTAAGGTCACGGTTTCGTTGGGCGTTTCTCACTGGAAAGGCAATGACACACCAATTGAAGCGGTAATGAAAGACGCCGATAATGCACTGTATAAAGCGAAACATAATGGAAGAAATAGAACGGAGTTGGGTGACGACGCACAATAGATATTGCGCTTTATGCTGAACATAAAACGAGCCAGTGACTAATCTTTGCTGTTAATCGCTGGCGTAACCGCTACCAATTGCGCGAAACGGCAAGTTAAGCTCTAATTCTGGAATTTGTTTACCCACCCAAGCCGGGAATGTATTGCTATTTGGCCCTGGAAACAGCGTATATTCTTCAGCCCAAGGGTATTGGCTAATAACACTTTGTATTTTAGGGATAAGCTGGCGGGCCTTTTCACCTTGTATGGAGAGGATCTTTTCTGGTTTTGCACCATACCAATATCGATCTGGCGTCCCAGTTTGGTACTGATATAGAGCGGGTTGTCCGCGATTCACTCTCCAGCCGACTACTTCATACACTGTATATTCGTTCGCATTTTCAGGCTTTATTGCAAACCATGTATGAACGGCAAACCAGCCTCGCCAACCAAACGCGTCTGCGGCGTAAAACTCAATCACAGCATGCTTAACATTGGAAGGATCGGGTGCGATACCCGCAGGTTCTCTGCTAGCGGTATGCCAATCTCCTTGAGTGCATCCACCCAGCATAACCGCGATTGACATGAACCCAATTTTTACAAGGTGAGTAAAGTTGAGAAGGTCTTTCATTTATTGCTCCTAGACCAACCGATGTTGGTAACGCTCTACTGATTTTAGCTATAAAAACGTGGCAAGCCTGATTGTTGAAATCCTCTCCTTATTAAAAGAGAGAGGGAAGTTAGTGCCATAATTCCAGTTCATACGTAATAATAAGGTAAGCCGATTTGTAACATGTGGCATAGACGATGCCGTATTTCTCGAACGATTCGTCTAGTTGCGTATGAAAAAGTAAGAGGTTGTATGTATTCCTTACACGGCTACATAAATTAAAAGCATTAAAAACAGAGGTTTACAGTGGGTTTTGACTGATTGAGTGAGTTTGGGACCCTCACATTGCCTCACATTTGCTTGTTTTGGGCGGAATTTTCATCGCTCATCTTTTTGCGCGTTTAGAGTCAGCGTTCAGCTATGGCACAATAGGCGCTCACAGAACAAGTGCTGTTTGGTCATGCAAATAGCAGAAAAATAACTAGAAATAGAATAATTAATGTTTAAATCAAAAAGTATACTCGCATTAAGCGTGTTCGCATTAAGCGTGTTCGCATTTGGCTGTTTTGCCAATCAAGATAGCGAACCAACGTCCGTTGTGCTGAACTATGGTGATTCCTCCATCAGTACTGATATTCAAGCCAATCGAAAATTTCATGTTGTCCGAGACAATGAAAGTGAGCACGTAGAATTTTCCGGCGGAATCACAAAGGAGTATTCCGATTATATTGTGAATATTCATATCATAAGAAAAAGCAATATACGCAGATCAAGCCGTGAGCTGAATACTACCGTATTGATGAACAGTGATCAGATTGGGAAGCCTTTAGTGATTGGCATTGAAAATGATGAGTTCACTAGTATCACTTTGCGTTAATGCTTAGTATTTATTGAATAGGAATGAGGAAATTGATGCTCTCAATACGCTGCTATCGCACCGAGGATGCCCCAACACTGTGGGCACTCTTTTACCATACTGTGCGAATCATTAATCGTCGCGATTATACGGAATCACAAGTTTCCGCTTGGGCACCATCAGATTTTGACCTCGATGTGTGGCAACGAAAAATGGACGATATTCAACCATACGTCGCGGAGATAGAAGGGCAGGTCGTTGGCTATTGTGATTTGCAAGGTGGCGGCTTGATTGATCATTTCTTTTGCCATCATGAATACCAAGGACAAGGTGTTGGTCGTGATTTGATGTCTTTTCTTTTTTCACAGGCGAAAGTACAGGGGATAAAACGACTGTATTCTGAAGTGAGTATTACCGCCCGACCTTTTTACGAGAAAATGGGTTTCACAGTTAAGTCTCGACAACATGTTGAGGTTAGGGGAGAAACCTTAACTAACTTTATGATGGAAAAGTATATTTAACTTAAATAGTGAGCATTTAGTGAGCTTGAACACAGATATAAAATGTTTTCCAATGTGAAAACGAGTTCATTGATCTCGCACCAACGTTTTGTTTGAAAACAGTGTACATAATCTTCTCTGGAACGCCATTACCGCATTTCGTCTCTGAAGGCTTAAAAACAGTCTGAAAGTTTTGGTTTTGCGGCGGGTAATAGCGTTCCAAACGCCAAATGTGTCTGGCTAACCATCTCAGGAAGAGAAGTAGTACTATGCGCCCTTATCTCAAATACGTTGTTCCAACATTGATACCATTGCTTGTTTGGTTAATGCCTCTCTCTGCGTTCCCATTTGATGGCATTACTATCGTCCAGCAAAGAGTGATTGCAATCTTCTTGCTTGCCGCACTTTGCTGGGTATTCGAGCCAATTCCAATCTACGCCACTTCGGTTGTGATCATTGTCCTAGAGCTATTGCTTGTATCAAATAAAGGTATTGTGCTCTTTCGTTTGCAAGAAGGGCAGCCACATTTTGGTGAGCTATTACAATACAACGAGATAATGGCGACCTTCGCTAGTCCGATTATCATGCTCTTCCTCGGCGGTTTCTTTTTGGCTATGGCGGCGACAAAGTACAGGTTAGATGTCAACTTAGCCCGAGTGTTACTCAAACCATTTGGACAAAAACCAAAGTTCGTTATGCTGGGGTTGATGCTGATCACCGCTGTTTTTTCCATGTTTATGTCAAACACCGCAACAACAGCGATGATGTTGTCCATTTTAACCCCTGTGATAGCGGTTTTCGGGCCTAAAGACCCAGGTCGAATTGCATTCGCCTTGTGTATTCCTGTTGCAGCCAACATTGGTGGCATTGGTACTCCAATCGGCACGCCACCGAATGCCATCGCCCTAAAATATTTGGTTGGTGACAACTTAATTACGTTTGGTGAATGGATGGTATTTGGTGTGCCATTCGTTATTGTGATGATGGCGTTAGCTTGGTTTCTGATTGGCTTTTTATATAAAGCCGAACAAACCACCATCGATCTGAACATTAAAAGCAAGTTTTTGAAAACACCCAAAGCAATAATGGTTTACGTCACCTTTGCCGGCACGATTATTCTTTGGTTGATGGGTTCTGCACATGGAATGAATTCTTACACAGTAGCATTAATTCCGGTCGCAGTGTTCTCATTGACGGGCATCATCAACAAAGAAGACTTGAAGAAAATCTCTTGGGATGTGCTTTGGTTGGTGTCAGGCGGTATTGCTCTGGGCCTTGCTCTAGATAAAACCGGGCTTGCGAAGCTGGTGGTACACAGCATTCCGTTTGATCAGTTCTCGCCATATGTTGTCTTGTTTGGTGCGGCTTTCTTGTGCTTGTTAATGGCAAACTTTATGTCGCATACAGCCACCGCAAACTTGCTGATGCCGATTATGGCTGCGCTGGGTACTTCTATGGCTTCGCTAACGCCTCTCGGCGGTGAAGTTACTCTGATCTTAGTCGTGACATTTGCTGCTTCACTCGGTATGTCGTTACCAATCAGTACGCCACCAAACGCGTTAGCTCATGCAACAGGGCATGTCGAGAGTGGCCAAATGGCTCGTATCGGTGCCGTGCTAGGCGTGATTGGCGTATTACTCAGTTTTGTGATGGTGTGGATTTTACATACTGTTGGGCATATTGGATAACCCATGTACGAAACGAAGTTAGACGCGTTAGTACAACGCTACTTTAATCACCTTGAACGCCGATTAACGGTTTTATCCGGGTCGGTGCTTATTGAGCAAGCTGGCTACAACGATCGCTTGTACTATGTGCTGTCGGGAGAACTGGCGGGGTATTACGCGGAAGATGACAAGAAACCGATTCAGGTATTTTCTGCGTCTCAAGGTGCGTTTATTGGCGTACACAGTTTCTTTTCTGGTACGTGGACTGCCTCTTCGACAGTGATTGCTCAAACCGATGTTGAATTGGCTTGGATACAGCGCGATACGCCCGCCGTGGAAGAGGCGACATACGGACCATTGACGACACAATTTATGCCTGTGATGGTTAACGAATTATCTCGTCGTCAACGGCGCGCAATGCAAGAGGCATTGGCTAAAGAAAAAGCACTACAAAAGCTTCATACCGCAGAGCAAATGACAACGTTGGGGCAGCTTGCAGCGGGTATTGGTCATGAGTTGAACAATGCGATAGGCGTTGTAAGCAGTAAATCAGAACGGCTAGAGACAGTTATCATGGAACTGCTTGAAGAAGTTCATCCGGAAGCGAGTCAATTTTTTGATTTTGGTTTAATGCAAGGGCAGAAAGTCTCTTCTAGCGAAGCGAGAAAGCGGGGGCGCCACTTCGAAAAATACTACGGTTTAACCAAGGAGGTTGCTCGTGATCTTGCACGTGCCGTTCCAAACAACTTCCTTTCAGAACATTGGCTAAAAAGACCAGAAGAAGCGATACGTTTCTGGCAAATGGGGCGAGATCTGCATGACTTACGCATCGCCTCTAAACATACCGTTGGCATTGTGCGATCCGTAAAACAATTGGGGCGCACGGATATCGACTTGGATGAAGCGATTAACATCAATGATTCAATCAATCGCGCCTTGGCTCTATTGCAAAGTGACTTAAGACGAGTGAGTGTTCGTTTTAGCCCTGCGGATTTACCTGCTTTTATTGGTTCTCAAACCGAACTCGTCCAAGTTTGGGTAAATATATTAAAGAATGCGTGCGATGCACTTGGTGAAACGGAGAAACCCGGTATCGAAATACATACTCGGGAGAGTAAGGGTAAAATTTTGGTCACGATTGCTAACAACGGACCAGAAATTGATGAAGCGACACGTAGAAAAATTTTCCGGCCAAACTTCACCACTAAAAAGGGGGGATTGTCGTTTGGTTTAGGGTTAGGTCTGTCGATTGTGAAGCGCATTATCGCCGGATATAACGGCTCTATTGTGGTAAAGAGCGACAGTGAAAAAACGATTTTTAGAATCAAGTTACCAGTAGAGGGTGAACATGGAGAAGCTTAATGTAATTTGCGTTGATGACCAACGAGAGGTACTAAGCGCGGTTCTACAAGATTTAGAGCCGTTAAATCAATGGTTGAATATCGAAGACTGCGAATCAGCAGGTGAGGCTCTAGAACTGATGGATGAATTTGATGCAGAAGGCGAGATGATCGCATTGATTATTTCCGATCATGTGATGCCAGGTAAAACGGGAGTAGAGCTGCTGACCGATGTATCAAAAGACGGTCGTTTTGGCTTTACGAGAAAAGTGCTTCTTACCGGGCAAGCGACGCACACCGATACGATTAATGCGATCAACTCCGCAGGCATTGACCGCTACTTTGAAAAACCATGGCAAGCAAGCCAATTAATAGAGTGCGTTAGAAACCTGGTGACCCAATATATCTTTGATGTGGGCTTAGATTACACTCAGTATCACGAACATTTAGATCAGAGTGTGGTGTTTGAACGCCTACGTTAATAGGGGGCATTAAGCTTTGTTTTCGTCACGGCCAGTTAGTGTCTGAAATCTATAGTGAATAGTTCAGCATGTTTAACGTGGCCGTGCGGAATATTGCTCTAGTATGCTTAACTCAACGAATAGCGGCTTGCACTGGCAACAGAAAGTGGCTTAGAGAACCAATAACCTTGCAGATAATCGACGCCCATTTCGGTAAAAAATTCACACATTTTGGCGTCTTCAATTCCCTCAATCACTACTTCAATATTATTTTCCTGGCACATAGTGATAAGAAACTTCAGATATTCTTGTGAAGAGCGGTTGGTTAGTGTTTTCCACGCCATCGACCTATCAATTTTGATTTGTGTCATCGGGAGGTCGAAGAAGCTATTTAATGAACTGTAACCCGATCCAAAGTCATCCAGAGAGAGTGCAAATCCTAGTTCCCTGAGGGTATTCAGAGGGGCAATGGCTGTCTGATTATTATCCAAAATAAACGTTTCTGTTAGTTCCAAAACAATAGACTCAGGATCGACACCAACCTCATCCGCCATGGCTTTAATTCGCGCAGGGAATTCACTGTTCATTAACTGAAGTACAGAAACATTCACGTTGACGCGAACTTGGTTTTGGTAACGCTCACGGTAGTTTTTGATAAATTCACACGCTTTGGCAAAGACTTGATATCCGAGCTCGACAATCAAACCTTTGTTCTCTGCGACGGGGATGAATTCGTCTGGATAAATTTCGCCAAACTCTTTGCTACGCCAGCGAACCAGAGATTCGAAGCTCACTACTTTTGAGCTTTTGGCGTCAATAATTGGCTGAAACTTAACGCTTAATGTCTGTTTTTCAAGTGCACTTTTTAGACCTTGCTCAATAAAGAAATAACGGTCTACGGCATGCTGAGTTTTCTCACTGTAAACCGCAACACGGTCTTTATTCTGTTCGCTTGCGTACTGACAAGTTCGTGCTGCTTTACGTAATATTTCCTCTGCTGAGTGACTTGGATCTATGCAAGGATACAAACCAATACTAATGTTACTTCCTAAGTATTGGCCCTCTTCAATCACTGCCTCGTGGTAGGTTTCCTTTAAACTTTCGGCATAACTTTGCAGCGTTTCTACCGAGCATTCATCGTGAATCAAAATCGCAAAGTCATCATCATGTACGCGATATACAGAACTATTTGGAGAAGGTAGGTGACTGAGAGTTTGTAGCAATTTTTCCACTAACCCATCGACCAACTCGCTGCCATATTGATTTAAGTAAGATTTAATCTCTTCTATCTGAATGTAACAGATAGATGCACAAGAATCGGTGGCTCGCACACTATCTTCAATATCCAGCAAGAGATGGGCGCGATTAGCCATACCTGACGCATTGTCATGAAATGCGACTTGATGAATGTAGCTTTCCATCAGCTTGCGTTCAGAAATATCACGGTGGCTACCAACCATATAATGACCATGTTCTGTTTCTTTGGTCATGGCTACGCCTTCAATCCAGACGTACTGTCCATTGGGTTTACGCACGCGGTAGGTCGTTGTGACTCTCGTGTTGTTGGTAATGATGTGAGCATCGACCCGAGTGGAGAGTCTTTCTCGATCGAGAGGGTGAACAAGGTCTAACCATTGCTCTAAGCTGATTCGACCAGCGTTGATACCAAGCTGCTCATAAAAGCCCTTGTTATAAAATACCATGGTGCCAAACTCATCCATGTAAAAGAGGCCTTCGTTAAATACATCGAAGATATGAATGAATCGTTCTTCGACGATTTTTAGGAACTCTCGGTCACTATCTGAGACTTGTTGGTCAAATATGGTGGTCAAGATATTTCCTCCTCGAGCCTTTTAGCATCAGAGATGAGTGTTGGGGTTGATAACATAGAGTTGATCTGCTGGCGTACATTACAATCACAAAAGTGTCAGTTCAAATTGTTTGGCTATCATTTTATGCGCTACTAGGTTAATAACATACTAAGATTAGGCGGCTAATCATCGACATTTATAAAAAATAGTCAACAGTAAAAATCATTTATAAAATACAGTTATTGATGCCGTCCGCAATCTATAAATATTTATGAATAATTATCCTAAAGTTATTTTCAGTTGTGTCGGTATCAATGTGCTGTTTTCTAACGTCATTTGTATATATGTTATCTTGGATAAAACCATAATAACAAAAAGGACTTAATGAGCGCGACCGATTATTAATTGACAGGATGCTCATTAATTGTAATCAATTCAAATTTATTATCACGCCAAGTAATCAAATCTCTTATAATGCGGACGTTAATATCGAGTAAGCCTTCTTTATATGCAGTACGATCCGAAAAATTCAATCAAAATTGCGCTCGCTGATATCGGCGTTGGTATGTTTGTTACCGCGATAGAGCACAACAAGCGCGTCAATTTAGCCAATGCAGGGCGGATATCTAGCCCTGAAGGCATTAAGAAGCTTGCTACAAGTGGCGTAAAGTATGTTTGGGTAGATCAAACATTATCTTCGCAGCAGTGTGTCTTCAAGCCTGTAGATGAATCAACTGATGCCACTAAAGAGACGCGAGAGCAGAAACACTCCGATTTTAAGAGGGATCAACGAGCTTATCGTTCGAGAGACATCCAACACAAGCGAGCCAAAAGGCTGATCGCCGAAGCAAAAGATTTGGCGCAAAAACTATTGAATCAAACTTTTGAAGGAAAAATCATAGAAGTTGATGAAGTAGAAGCTTGGGCTGACGATGTCATTGAAAGTGTTTTTATTGACTCAGATGCGTTGCAGTGTGTCTCTGCACTCCGAAAAAAAGACTCTTATTTATTGGAACACTCCGTCAATGTCGCTTGTCTTTTAGTGTCATTCGGTAAGTACTTGGGCTTGGATAAACCAACGCTAAAACAGCTTGCTGTAGGTGGCATTATTCATGATGTAGGTAAAATTAAAGTCGATGATAAGATCTTGCACAAGCCAGCGAAGCTAACGCCTGAAGAATTTGAACATATGAAGCTACATCAAGTGTTCGCAGGTGAGATTATCCTTCACGTAAAAGGGCTTAGTGCAGTAAGCCGTGATGTTTGTTTGATGCACCACGAGAAGTTAGATGGCAATGGTTATCCTAGAGGCTTGAAGGGGGATGAGATTCCAATTCACGGCCGTATGAGCTGTATTGTAGATATCTACGATGCGCTAACGGCTGATCGCTGTTACAAAAAAGGCATGAGTTCTGCGGAAGCGTTTAAAATCTTGTTGAGTCTAACGCCATTTCATTTAGACGCAGACTTAGTTTACAAATTCATTAATTGCATTGGGATGTACCCCGTAGGCTCCATTGTCGAGTTGAACGATGGGCGTGTTGGTATTGTTTGGTCTTCAAATGAATCTCAAGCATTAAAGCCAGAAGTGAAATGTTTCTACTCCCGCAAGTATAAACGATACATTGATGTCACGATGGTGGATTTAAAAACGAGTGCGTACAAAATTGAAAGAGCGATCGCGCCTTCATCGTTAGAGATCGATCCTAAGCCTTTTTATGATTAAGAGAAATAGATAAGCTTATACAACAGGCTTTACATCCTTGCATGTAGATCGTATTTTATTTGCATAACTATCTATTAATTTTTTCTAAGTCATTTAGATGCAAGATGGTTATTAAGACCTCGGCTTCATGGATAGAAACCGGGCGATAAAATAGTTCTATACACAATGGGCTATAAACCTCATTTTGCTGGAAGGGATGCCAATGCAAATAGATACATGGATTTTTTACACTCTTGCCATTCTCGTGCTCACAGCTTCACCAGGACCAAGCTCACTGTTGTGTTTAAGTAAAGGAGTGAGTAGTGGGTTTCGTATTGCTTTCATGACTGCACTTGGCAGTTTGTCTGCGATTACGAGCATCCTTACGCTCTCATTTACCGGGCTGGGAGTTGTCATTGCTTCATCTGAGTTAGTTTTTAATATTATCAAATGGTGTGGTGCCGCTTATTTAATCTGGTTAGGTATTCAAGCGTTGCGCTCATCTCAGAGAGATTTTAATAAAACGGCAACGACTCAAAGTTCCGCGACAGCGTTCAGCGCGTTCACTAGTGGTTTCATTGTTGGCGCTAGTAACCCCAAAGCGATAGTCTTTTTCACCGCTTTGTTTCCTCAATTCATTGAACCTTCCGCACCGCTACTGGCTCAATACGCGATTTTCGCGTCTACATTTGTGGTTTTTGAGCTTAGCTGGCTAACATTTTATGCATTGTTAGGGGTAAAAGCCTCCGATTGGTTGTTTGTCGCTGGAAGGGCGAAGTTGTTCAATCGTTTGACTGGTGGAGTATTTATTGGTGCAGGCGTGATGTTGTCGACGGCAAACCGATAAGTAAGACAGATTTCGGTACGCAGTTAGGTTTTCCCATATAGTAAGTTGGAATGCGCTAATTTAGCTTTGTCTTATTTCCAGAATGGAAATAGACGTTTTGTTTATTTTCATTAGTGGCAACAGCCAAGCAGGAGTAAAATCACGTTACTCTTTAGGGGTAGAGCTCGTATTTTGTCTTGTGGGCTTGTGGTTACTTTGTAGGAATATCTTAGATGACAAGCCTTTCTAAACTACAACAACGTTTTCTAGATATCGCGACCGACGTCCGTCTTTCTCCAAAACAGAAGTCGAGTTGTTTAGCTTTAGAGGCTGAAGCGTGCATTCCTTACATGACCGTATCTCCATCACTGAGACAAGCAATGGATGAAGGCATCATCTGCGATATGTTTGAAGGTCATGCACCGTTTAAACCTCGCTATGTGTTGCCTGATTACGCTAAATTTCTATCGCAAGGCTCAGACTATTTAGAGTTGTCTCCGGCTGATGATTTCGATGATGCGTTGAACATGCTGACCATCATTTACCATCATGTTCCTTCGGTAACGAACATTCCGGTTTACTTAGGCCAGTTAGATGATGTCTTGTTGCCTTACATAGGCGACCTAACAGAGAGCCAGATTTACAAAAAGTTAAAACATTTTTGGATCATGCTGGATCGCACATTGCCAGATGCGTTTATGCATGTGAATGTCGGACCGACAGACAACATTATTTGTCGCACTGTTTTAAAAGTAGATGCGGAGCTCAAGCAGATCGCACCGAATCTCACCTTTATGTACGACGAGACAGTTACACCTGATGATTTACTTCGTCAAGCGACACAGAACATTTGTGAATGCAGTAAACCGCATATCGCCAATTACCCAATGCACACGAAAGCCTACAACGGCTCACGCTTTGGTATTGTAAGTTGCTACAACTCGCTTCCATTAGCAGGTGGCTCGAACACATTGGTGCGAATGAATTTAAAAGAAGTTGCAAAACGAGCATCAGACTGTAACGACTTCTTAAACAGTGCGTTGCCTTCTTACCATCGATTAATGGTCGAGCTCATAAACGCAAGAAGCACGCACTTGCATGAAAAATCGAACTTCTTTCAAGGCTTTTTGACGCAAGAAGGGTTGATAAAAGAGTCCTATTTCGCGCCAATGTATGGCGTTTACGGCATGGCCGAAGCGGTAAACCTTCTATTTGAAAAAGAAGGGCAAATAGGGCGATACGGAAAAAATGATCGAGCAAATACTTTTGCTCATGATGTTTCAGCAACACTGGCTAAACTGGTGGACTCAACCCCGGTGAAATATGGTTTAGATGGCAAAGCGCTCTTACATGCACAAGGCGGCATTAGCTTAGATCATGATGTTACGCCAGGTGTACGTCTGCCTTATGGTGCAGAGCCAGACCCTGTCACTTATGTACAAGCAACGGCGAAGCATCATCAGTATTATCGTGCGGGTATCAGCGATATTTTGACGATTGATGAAACGGTGAAATCTAACCCAGAAGCGATGTTCAATTTATGTAAAGGGGCACTAAATGCTGGTTATCGTGAGTTTACCGCGAATGTCACTTCAAATGACTTAATTCGCGTGACAGGCTACATGATCAAACTTTCAGATGTCGCGAAATATGATAAAGAAGGTTCGAGAACCAACACGACGTTTCTAGGTGCGGAAGCAGCAAAAAATACCAAAATTTTAGAACGCTCACCACGTGTGGTGAGTCATGAAGTAACACCGACTTACACGCAGGCATAAGTTCGGTTTAGGAAAGAACAAGATGTCTAGACGAAGTGGAAGCCTTTTGGCAAAAGTCACTCATATCCTTCCTTTCTCTTGTGTTGATGGGCCAGGAAATCGTCTAGTCATCTTTCTACAGGGTTGTAACTATCAGTGTTTGAACTGCCACAATCCTCACACGATAAACCATTGTAATCATTGTGGTGAGTGTGTGAGTGAATGTTCAGCAGGCGCATTGAAGTTCGACGAAAACAACAACGTTGTTTGGCTTAAAGAGGAGTGCACCCACTGCGATCATTGTATAGAGATATGTCAGAACCAATCTAATCCAAAAATTACTGACTACTCTGTAGTAACAATGCTCGATTTGATACGCAAACATCGCTTTTTCATCAGTGGTGTTACTGTATCCGGTGGGGAATCTACCTTACAACTTCCTTTCATTATTGAGCTGTTTAAAGGGATAAAACAAGATCCTGAATTACGGCACCTTTCTTGTTTCATCGACAGTAACGGTTCTTTAGCGGTTGCTGGTTGGCAGCGTATTCTCCCTTTTCTGGATGGCGCAATGATCGACTTGAAAGCGTGGCAGACGGAGACGCATCAGTGGCTAACTGGGCGTGATAATCATCGTGTATTTAAAACCCTTCATTACCTAGCTGAACACGAAAAATTGTACGAGGTCCGCTTACTGCATATTCCCCAAAAAAGTGATTTAGATATAGAAATCGTAGCAATTGGACGTTACTTGAGTACTCTTCCTGAATCGGTGCTTATCCGTTTAAATGCCTTTCAGCATCACGGAGTAATGGGGGAGGCGTTAACTTGGGATATGTGCTCTCATCATGATATCGAACGCTTAAAATCAGAGCTTCGATGCTACGTGAGTAACCCTATCACCGTGCCGACAGTACTCACGTAGTACCGTTGTTTATCTATGCTTACGCATCACAGGCATCTAAATCTAACATGGCGCAAGCGTCGAGTAATTGTTGCTGTAACCATTTTAAAGCGGGATCGTTTAAGCTCGCTTTGTTCCAAACGAGGCTGTAGGCTACTTGCCCGTAATCGAATGGAAGAGCTTGCTCAACCAAACCTTTTGCTTGCATTGCCGCTCTTGCCCAAAGCTTGGAGCATGTGAACAAGTAATCCGAGTGCTGACACATCACCGCAGCTGAACCAAAGTCGGCTACACGCATGGCCAAGTTTCGCTTTGAATGCCTTTGGGTGAGATTTTGCTCAAAATAAGGTTGTGACAGATCTTTATCATGAATACCGATGTGTCTTGCACAAAGGTAACTTTCAACAGATAAGGGTTGCTCAGCGAGTGGGTTCGATGCTCTCATTAAGCAAACCATTTCGTCTTTCAAAATGGTTTTCCATACCAAGTCTTTATTTTGTGTGGGTGGTTGGCTGAGATCGTGAGGAAGCAACAAAAAATCCACTTGACCTCTTGCTAATGCATCGAAACTCATTTCCTCTTTCGCATGGACATTCAAGTGCGCGTGATTGCTCAGTTGTTGGGACAAGTGCTGTAGAACTGGCGCAAAGAGCTCAAACGAACTTTCACGCATTGCTAATGAAAAACTACCTTGATAGTAAGCCGGATTAAAAGAGCCTTGATGTAATAACCCATTCATACTGGAGAGTATGCCATGGATTGATGGGCCTATATGCAGCGCAAATGCTGTCGGCACTAAGCGAGTGCCATCACGGTAAAAAAGGTCATCCTTTAGCGTTTCGCGCAACTGTCCGAGCGTTTTACTGACGCTCGATGGTGTTACACACAAGCGTTCTGCCGCAAGTGTGACGCTGTGAGTGGTTAACAACATATGTAAAACAGTTAGATGTTTAAGGCTTATACGCGAAAGAGCAATGTAGTCCATAAATAGCATGGTTTCTTATGATTTTTGGCAGTATATCAGCATGAAACAAATTTTTACTATTGTTTATCTCGGAAATACGCCTGTTTCTCTTTGAGCTCAATGCATTTGATGGGTTGCATAAGGATTGATGGTGCTTATAAGTCTAGAAATTTATCTTAGTTTTGTTGGACTTTAATGCTTTCATTTATTCAATTCTAAAGCTTCTATGTAATTTTAATCAATTTGGAGGAGTTGATTGATTTGTACACGAATTAAACTTGTTCCTTGTTAATTAAAATAGATATTGTTTTGTTGATTGTTTGGTGATTTACTCATGATCCCTCAGTAACAAAGGTATAAATAATTAATGGACGACCCCTTTAGTCGACAAAACCCTTCACCATATGTCTTCTTATTATTGGAGACATGCTCATGCTAGAACTTTTTATGCAACCAGAAGCTTGGGCTATTTTCGCCACTTTGTTTGCGCTTGAAGTTGTCTTAGGCGTTGATAACGTCGTTTTTATCTCTGTCTTATGTGAAAGACTGCCGCTGCACCAACGTAAGCTGGCAAGAAACCTTGGTATTGGTCTTGCTGTTATTGCTCGTATTGGTTTAGTGTTTTCAATCTCTTGGATCATGCAACTGACTCAACCACTATTTTCTTTGGCGAAACAATCGTTTACCGGAAGAGACATCATCATGATTGCGGGTGGTGCATTCCTCTTGGCTAAAAGCCTGAAAGAGTTGTGGAGTTGGTTAAATCACAACGAGTCTGCTCACTCAACTCACGCCCGTACTGGTTTAGCGGTAGTTCTGTTGCAGATTGTTGCCGTGGATGCTGTATTCTCGATGGACTCGGTGATAACCGCCGTTGGTTTGACAAGTGATGTCCCACTTATGGTCGCAGCGATTGTTTCGTCAGCTATCGTGATGGTCATGACAGCCGAAAAAATAAATAACCTGGTGTCGTGTTACCCTGGTTTTAAGACACTTGCTTTGTTATTCCTCGTTTTGTTAGGTGGTTTATTGATGGCAGAAGGCTTCGAAATTCATATCAACAAAGGTTATGTGTACTTTGCGATGGCATTCGGCTTAATTCTGGAACTTTGTCATATCCAGTTAAAAAACAAACAACGCCCGACTATTAAACGTCTTAGTCCGTTGCGAGTTCATCCAACGAGATTAGAAGCTCGTCAATAATAAAAGATATTGCCGCTCATATGAGCGGCATTTTTATATTCGTCATCACCTATTTTTGCTCTCTTTTTATTTTGTTGTCGTTTCGACAAAAAATCGCATTTGTTGTGAGGTTGAAGATTTTTTATATAGACCGCCCAACTAATATGAGTGAACGACAATAATGGATAAAATGATCGATGCGTTAGCAACCCATGGCTACTACATCTGGGATGATTTTCTTTCTGAACAAGAAGTGGCTCAATTACGAGACTGCATTCCAAGTAACTGGAAAAAAGCGCGTATTGGTCGTAATGACGATGTGACTCGTATTGAGTCAATTCGAAGTGACAAAATTCAATGGTTATCGCCCAATATGGGGCACGCGGTTACTTCTTACTTAGATAAGATGGAAGAAATACGCCAAGAAGTGAACCGTCACTTGTTTCTGGGGCTTTTTGAGTATGAAGCTCACTTTGCCAAGTACGAGGAAGGGGATTTCTACCAAAAGCATCTAGATTGTTTTAAGGGCAATGAAAACCGTCGATTGACAACCGTTTTTTACATGAACGAATCTTGGACGGAAAAGGATGCAGGTGAATTGGTGGTTTACGATCTAAATGATAATAAGATAGCAACCATCCCTCCTCAATCGGGACGCTTACTTTTATTCTTATCTGAGCAATTCCCGCATGAGGTTTTACCGACCAATGCTGAGCGTTTCAGTATTGCAGGTTGGTTCAGAATCAATGGTGTGCGAGACAATGTACTTGATATTGCAAAATGATTGGTTTGCAACCTGCACAAAATCAGCAAAGGGCGTAGATACGCCCTTTGTCGATTAAACATTAGTTGATAGCTCGTAACACTCGGTCATGTTTCGCTCTAGCACTGCATAGACGTCAGAACAAAGTTCTTGTTTAGCGACTTGCTCGCCCATAATCGCGGCGATTTGTGCTTGCGCCATTCGTCCTCGGTAGGGACGGTCCTGAGACAGAGCTTGAAAAACATCGGCAACCGCGACAATACGCGAAGGTACATCGAGTTCGTCTCCTGTTTTATGATAAGGATAGCCAGAACCGTCCAAACGCTCGTGATGATTAGAGGCCCACTCCGCTATTTTAGCGTTGGGAAACACTTTGTGTAATGCGAGCTGAGTATCAATTGTATGGCGTTTAATACGCGTATACTCTTGTTTATTAAGAGAGCCTTCTTTATGAAGAATCTCATCTGGTGTTTTTAACTTTCCGATATCATGCACCAACCCAGCAATAAATAACATCTCTTGGTCGTGCTCACAGAACCCAAGCTTGATGGCTAGATACCGAGATAACTCCGCCACTTTTTGCGAATGTTGATAAGTAAATGGGCTTTTTGCGTCAACAATTCGAGCGATAAACATTCCCAAACTATTCATATCTTGGATGGTGAGCTGTTTTTGAAGCCAATCAATGCTTTTAAAGTTTAATCCGATGGTTTCTATATTTTCAGACTCCATCGCGAACCAAAATGCGTCGGTCATAACGAGCTTAACCATTGCCTTAGCCATGTCTGGATTAAACAAAGTTCCAGCGTTTGCCATGATGCATTCTGCAATTAGTTCTTCATGAAGTGTGACAATGTCACAGTGGCAGTTCATGACGTATTTGGAACGCATAAAATCGAGACGATCGGCTAAATAGAGTAGGGCAGCGACCTCTTTTTCAAAAGGCGGTAAATCAAGATATTTTAGTTCACTCCAATGTGTATGGTGGTAAAGAACAGGTGTAGCAAACTGACGTAACAAACGACACTGCTTGAGGCTTCGGTATCCTCTTAAGCAATGTGTTTTTACATCTTGTGGCACCAACTCCTCAAGTAACATTTTATGTTCTTGTGTTTCGGAGACTCCACAATCGTGGATCATCCCTGCGAAGTAGCAAAACTCCGCTTTTTCTGGTTCCCAGTTCATGACCCGAGCGCATTGGTAAGCGATGTAAGCGACACGATGGCTATGGTGCGTATCATCAACACCTACATAGTCGAGTGCTCGAGCAACCCAGATAAGTGCTTGTTTCAGATCGACTTCAAAGCCCATGTCCGTATGGGAATGGCAAGAATGATTCATGGTTTATACCGACATTGCTAATTAGCCCACGCTAAACCCAAATCAGAAGGTGATAGGAAAAATTGGGTACGACAGCGAATAGACCCCAAAAAGGTGGGCGTTTAGACATAGTTTTGATTATGGGCGGGATAATAATCCTAGTTGCATAATAATATCACCTGAAGCTCATGGTTAAGAGTCAGATATTTGAACTAAGTATAAGTTTTGAAAGATTATTGTTGCTCTTGTTGACTTATTTGAAAACGACAATAAATCATGATGTAACGCATTCTTATTTTTATTTTTGTAAATCGTGCTCGGGCTCAACCAGAGACACACGGTATTGATGTGTGATTAACAGAATTCATATTGTTGCTTTTGGCAAAAAATAAGAAGACTTCTTCGAGGCTCGCTCTGTAACTAACAGAGTAATAGGGAAAGAAGCTTGTTAACTACATGACAATAGAGCGTCGTTGAAAACATTTTCTCTGTAGCTCATGTCGTTGAGGAAAGATAATGAAATGGTACGGTTTCCCAGCGATGCTAGCCCTTTTAGTGAGATAAGTTTATTGAAAATGTGTGATTGCAAAGTAAGCATAGGTAGTAAAAGTAGCTAGAATGATAGCTCTAAATGAAAAGGATTTCGTATGTTGAAGCATCGTTTATACCGGAGTTACACCGCTGGGTTAAAAATTGCAGCCCATATCCTTCCTATGCCGAGACCAACCTTGTTTTCCGGCCCTGGTTCGATGAATGAGCTATTAGAATCGATAACCGAGCTGGGATTTAAACGCGTTTTGTTAGTTACCGACGAAGGGTTAGTCCAAGTCGGTATTGTAGATAAGGTGCTTGAGGCTGCAGCAAAACTCGATTTACAGTTAGATGTTTTCTCGCAAGTTAAGCCCGATCCTACCTATGATCAGGTAGAGAGCGGTCTAGAGGCTTATCATCGTTTTCATTGTGAGGGCATATTAGCTTTGGGTGGCGGCTCTGCAATGGATTGTGCAAAAGTCATCGCTGCGAAAGTTACCAATAAACGGCCAATCAAAAAATTAGCTGGACTATTGAAGGTATGGCGAATGCCAGCGCCGCTTTTTGCTATTCCAACAACGGCTGGAACCGGAAGTGAAGTTACTATAGCTGCGGTCGTGTCAGATCCCTCCTCACACATTAAAACCCCTTTAATGGATCCAAAGTTGGTGCCACTAATGGCAGCTTTAGATGCGAATTTAATGATTGGTTTACCTCCTAAGATCACGGCTGATACTGGCGTTGATGCATTAACCCACGCTATTGAGGCCTATGTATCGAAAAACGCTACTCAAGAAACGATGGCTTATTCGGTTGCCGCTATTAAACTCATTTTTAAATATCTTCCTAGGGCTGTGATGCAAGGGGATGATGTCGAAGCTCGTCATAAAATGGCTATGGCATCCTATTACGCGGGTTTAGCATTTACCAAAGCGAGTTTGGGTTATGTTCATGCCTTTGCTCACACATTCGGTGCGAGATATGGAATACCTCATGGTATGGCAAACGGATTAGCCTTGTTGCCTGTGCTGCGCTTTTCATTATCAGAGATTGAGCCTCAACTAAGAAAGCTCGATGAGTTGACGGCCGAGGGGCAGTTAGGTAACGCAAGTGCTCAGCATTTTTTGGCGAATCTGGAGTCCTTGTTTTCAACTATTGATATTGAGCAAACCAGTGCGCTCATTCAACGTGAAGATGCTGATGCGCTTGTTGATTTAATTCTGAAAGAGGCGCACTGGAATTACCCTGTTCCCAAGTTCATGAACAGGGAAGAGTGCACACAGTTATTGTTAAATATCAGTAAGGTGTAAATTATAGTTTACATGTGTGGTTTTTTATCCTTACACTTTGCTTGATCTTCTGCTAAAGATCCTACAATATCGACGGCAATACAAATATGGTGTTGGTTTCGGTCCGCCGTTGCCCGATCTAATACTGATAATTTCTAATAAAGTGTAAAGATTAATATACAATGAGTCGTTCTAAAGTATTCGGTAGTACGCTAATTATTGCGGGCACTACAATAGGCGCTGGTATGCTAGCGCTTCCACTTGCCTCTGCCGGCATTGGTTTTTCAACTTCTATTATCATCATGCTAGGCTTATGGGCTCTGATGGCTTTCACTGCCTTGCTTATGCTTGAGCTTCATCAACATGCGGAGAGTAGTGCTACACTTCATACTTTGGCGAAACAGATCCTAGGTCAAAAAGGCAAGTGGGTGGCAAGTTTTGCGATGTTGTTTCTTTTCTACTCATTATGTGCAGCGTATATCGCTGGCGGTGGTGCTCAGTTCGGAGACCGCCTTGCACAATGGTTTGACCTCGATATTTCAGGGCCTACATCAACGATAATCTTTACCTTGATTGTGACTTTAGTTGTGACAGTGGGTACCGGTACGGTCGATAAAGTAAACCGAGTTCTGTTCGCGATGAAGCTCATTGCGATGGTTGCGGTGCTTTCTTTTCTTGCTCCAAACGTTACGGAATCTTACTTGTTAAGTATGCCAATCGAACAAGGCCTTGTTGTAGCGGCGATTCCAGTGATCTTTACTTCGTTTGGTTTCCACGGAAGTATACCTGCAATTGTGAATTACTTAGACGGTGACACTTCTTCTTTACGCAAAGCCGTTATTATTGGTTCGACGATTCCACTCGTTATTTATATCTTTTGGCAAATCGTGACGTTGGGTGTGGTTAGCCAAAGTACGCTTGTTGAGAACGGAGGGTTGAGCGCACTGATTGGTCAACTATCTCAGACAGTACACCAATCAAATTTGGGTAGCATTGTTGGTGTGTTTGCTGACTTGGCATTGCTGACATCGTTCCTTGGCGTGAGTTTGGGTCTATTCGAATTTTTGGGTGATACCATCAAAGGAAGTAACGATAAGCCTAATCGTTTGATTGCGGCACTAGTGACGTTTACTCCACCGCTAGGCTTCGCACTTTTCTATCCTCAAGGCTTTATTATGGCTTTGGGCTATGCAGCGATTGCCTTAGCGATTTTAGCCATCTTTTTGCCTTTGGTTATGGTGATCAAGGTTCGTAAATCGGATGATTTTACTGGGGAGTACCGCGTCGCAGGTGGTCAAGGTGCGTTAGTGATAACGGGCATCGCTGGCACTGGCATCGTATTCGCTCAGGTGTTAATTACGCTGGGTGTGCTTCCTGCTCTAGGCTAGTTGTTTAGAACGTTCTTTGAATAACCTCTAGTTACTGAATCCATCGTAATCAATCAGTATTGTTAGGCCAACGAGTTTCGCTCGTTGGCTTTTTTAATCTGGATCAAATTACCGTAAGATATCCGGTGAAAAAATTGGTAGAAATGTGCTTTTATTTCGTACACTTAAGTTGTGGTATATCGATAATTTAAGTGGAGAAAACCGCTCAAAATACCATTGAATTTGCAACACAATGAGCTTTTCTTGTTTCTCTGCTTTGGTGTGGAGGTGAAGCATGGCGCACCGGAGTTTTTACCCGTTTGCAAAACCGCTTAACGAGCAACTGCAAACGCTAAAAGGCAGGATGCAGGCGCACTTGCCATGTATTGATAGGGTGTCATTTGCAAAATATCACCCAGACCAAGATGTGCTCAAATCATTTGCAGAAAGTGAGTTCGACACTTGGTGTTTAGCCCATCACGAATCAGCATTCCGTAAACTCCACCACCTCAATATTGCCTCTAAAAACGCGGTTCCTCGTATCGTCGAAGACCTTCATGATATTAAGCACTGTCCTCGGGTTCAAATTTTACTCAAACACGGATATCAGTCGTCGGCTGCTATTCCTTGTTATGACAATAAAGCTTTTACTGGTTTTGTATTTTTGAACTCCACTCAACGTGATGCGTTTAGTTTAGAAGCGCTGAATGGTCTTAAACCTTATTTCGAAATGATTCGATTTGCGGTTGAATCAGAAACTCAAGTAGTCAATGCGATAGAAACGCTAGCGAACCGAATGCAATGTATGATGCCAGGCTATTCACCTGAGTATTACGCGCATACCAAACGCATGAAGTACTACAGTCAAATTATCGCAACGCAGTTAGCGGATCGTTATCACCTGAATGACGAAATGGTCGAAGATATTGGTATTTTTGCTCAGTTCCATTCGCTCAGTGATAGTCAGCTGCCAGTTGAAATTGCTAGCCGCCGAACAAATTACTCTCAAGAACAAGAGGCGATATTGATTCAACATATTGAGCGTTGTATCGATTCAGCGGATGACATAGTTGCCCGTATCGGAAATCCGGTTCACCCGAGTGTGACTTTGTTTTTGCAGATGATTATTTATCAGTACGAAAATTTAAATGGCACTGGTTATCCGTATGGTTTAACCAGTGATGATATACCAATAGCCGCCCAAATTACGGCTGCCGCAAATGCCTTTGATTTTATGACAACGCACCATCCGTATAGACAAGCGTGGTCCATCCCATACGCATTGTTAGAACTTGAAAAATGGGTGTATCAGGGATGGTTATGTCGAGAATGTGTTAATGCTCTGCGAGAGCATCAAGGTTATATAAAGCAAATCATCCACAAGTATCCCGAGCACTATACAGGCTTGGGATTAATGTAAAGATCAGGAAAGGAGTTGAAATGTTGACGAGGAGGAATATTTAAACAATACTGTTTTTATATACAGTAATAAGTTTGGAGGTGAAGTATGTTGTGGGAAACCCTTGAAAGAGTAAACCGCTTACGCCAACAAGCACTTGCAAATCCTGAGTTTGTTGAGTCAGCAAAAGAGCACGAACAAGCACTTCAGGAGCAAGAATACCATTATCAAACTAAGAAAAAGCGTTCAGCCAAAGACAAACAAGGTAAAAAGTCGCTGGCCGATATCTATAAAGAAGTAGAGTTTGGCGCTGACGCTCGTCATTAATGTATTCACTGCGGCATTTTTCATTTCTTCATACGCTGCAGTATTCGTTCAAATTTATGCGAGAGCAGTGGGAGACCGCTGCTCTCGTTGACCTGCCTATAATTTACTAATGAAGTTCAGCAGAGCAAATCATCACTAACACTTAGCAATTCTCTCAATGATCTTGTTGATGTAATGATAATGACAACGGTTTGCATTTGTATCTTTGTTGTTATATAAAACCTCCCTTATTAATCGTTCTGTTGAATAAGAACGGCAAACGTGATCAACGAATGAGAGCTTTGAATAACTGTTATTCGTAAATGGCTATTAGGTGAAGTAGGGATGTTGGAAGCTAAAGCACTCCAGTTTGAGATAGAAGGCAAGTCATTGCTAAAAGCGTTTGATGTGACATTTGAACCCGGAAAAACATACGCTCTTGTTGGACACAATGGTTCAGGAAAATCCACATTGTTAAAGTTGCTGGCACAGCAACAGCAATACACAGCTGGTGACGTGGTTCTGCATGGAACGAGCATTAACGATCTCTCAGCGAAAAAATTCGCCCAACACATTGCCTACTTGCCTCAGCATCTTCCGGTGACCGACAGTATTTTAGGTCGAGATTTAGTCGGTTTTGGTCGTTATCCATGGCATGGTTTACTTGGACGTTTGAGTAAGAAAGATCACGACATTGTTGAAGAAGCAATGGCGATGACAGGCACACTAAAATACGCAGATCGCTTAGTGGACACGTTATCTGGAGGAGAGCGTCAACGTGTGTGGCTAGCTATGCTGTTAGCCCAAAAAACCGAGTATTTGCTTCTTGATGAGCCTTTGTCTGCGCTAGATATCAGCCATCAGGTCGATATGTTGAAGCTTATCTCTAAACTCAGTCAAGAACTGGGCTTGGGCGTTATTATCGTATTACACGACATCAACTTGGCTGCACGATTTTGCGACTACATCGTTGCATTACATCAAGGTGATTTGATTGCACAAGGCAATGTTGAACAGGTGTTTACTGAACCTAAGTTGAGGGACATATATGGGATAGAGATGATGATCTCTAACCACCCTGCGGGTTATCCGGTGGCGATGCCAAGCTAAAGGTTGGAATAATGAGCAGTACAAACACTCGACTTAAACATTTCTCTTTCGCTCTCTCACTTAGTGCGCTTTTGGTCAGTTCTTTTCAAGCACTAGCTGACGCACCACCTCGGGTGATGTCGGTTGATTGGACACAAACTGAAACGATGTTGGCGTTAGGGGTTGTGCCCGTAGGCGTCGCTCAAGGGCAAGATTACGATGCTTGGGTAAAATCGCCACCGTTACCACCTCAAACGAAGGATGTAGGGTTAAGAACTCAACCCAATATAGAGCGTATTTACGAGCTCAGACCTGACCGTATTTTTATTGCCCCGTACTTCTCCTCAATGAAGCATCGTTTAGTCGATATTGCCCCCGTTACCACGATTGACTTATATGAAAGCGGGATCACAGATTGGTCGGTACTTACTCGTTTCACTCGGAGGTTTGGTGAAGAGCTGGGAAGAGAAGCGGAAGCAGAGGCGCTTATCCAACAATATGAAAAACGTTTCTCTTTATTAAAACAGCGCATAAACAAAGACCAGCCGCCGCTTTTAATGATTCAGTTTATGGATACGAAGCACGTTCGTGTTTTTGGTCAAAATAGTCTTTACTCTCAGGCTATCGAAAAGATTGGGCTGAGTAATGCATGGAATGAAAAGACGAATAGCTGGGGCTTCAGCCTAGTTGGCATCGACAAGTTAGCTGGCATAAAAGCTCAAATTGTTATCGTAGAGCCATTACCTTACGGTGGAGCGGAGCAGCTCTCTCAAGACCCATTTTGGCAATATGTTGTTCAACAATCTGGTGAAAAGGTCATGCAAGTCGCACCCGTTTGGAGTTTTGGTTCTATGCCTTCAGCTCTCCGTTTCGCAGAGTTAGTTACGGCGAGTAAGGTCGAGGAGTTAACACAATGAAAACGATGCCTTTAAGCTTTGTGGTGTTACTTTCGGCATTTACCTTTTCTATTGGTGCTTTCCAATTGTACCAAGTAAGCTCATTTTCGTTGGCTCTAAGCAGTTTATGGGAGCCTAACTTTCAATCTATCGATTCTGTTTTACTTCACTTTAGCTGGTGGCCTCGAGTCTTCACCACGATTATATCTGGTGCTGGATTAGCGGTTGCTGGGGTATTGATGCAGCAAGTGCTGCGTAACCCTCTCGCTTCACCCACGACACTTGGTGTGGCGAGCGGTTCAAGTTTTGCTTTGATGTTAGCTACGCTATTCGCACCTTGGATGTTGGATATCGCGCCTAATTTGGTTGCTCTCATCGGCGGTGTGATATCGATGGGGTTGGTGATGCTGTTGTCATGGCGACGAGCGTTATCTCCAACGGTTGTCGTCGTTTCTGGGTTAGTGATAAACCTGTACTTTGCATCATTAAGTACGGTTATTCTGATGATGAATACCGAAAAGCTGAATGGGTTAATGATATGGGGAGCCGGTTCGCTTGTTCAGAGTGGATGGGGAGATTTCTCGTATCTTGCCCCTCGAATCGCACTTGCTACGGTCGTTGCATTTGTGATTGCAAAGCCGTTAAGTCTGTTGGAACTCTCCGAGCAAGGTGCCAAGAGTTTAGGTGTCTCGCTAGCTAAGTTGCGTTTTGTCTGTCTTGGGCTTGCGGTGTTAATCACTTCTTGGGTGGTTTCTGCCGTAGGAATCATCGGTTTCATCGGGTTAGCGGCGCCAGCGATTACTCGATTGATAGGTATCAATAAAATCCAGCATAAGCTTTGGGTATCAATGCTGATTGGTGCCATGTTATTGACTTTAACCGATTTGGTTATTCAGCAACTGCCGGGGCTAATGGCGAGTTTTATACCAACGGGAGCAGCAACCGCTGCACTGGGCGCTCCGCTACTGTTATGGCTGTTACCTCGCTTATCACAAAAGACGCAGGGCCATACTCAAACAGTGTTAACTCGACATCGTGAACATGTTTACAAGCTAAACCCTAAAGCGATCTCATTGGCGTTGATCGGCACGTTAATTTCTGTTGTTCTTTTTGCCACGGTTGCTGTGCAAAATGAAGGGTGGGCAAACTTATTTGCTAGCCAAAATTGGATTTTTTTGGAGTGGCGCGCACCTAGATTATTTGCAGCAGCAATTGCGGGGGCAATGTTAGCGATTGCTGGAACCATGATTCAACGCCTAAGTGGAAACCCAATGGCAAGTCCTGAAGTGATCGGTATCAGTTCAGGGACAGCGATGGGATTGATCATCGCGATGTTTACTGGGTTTGGTTCGTCAATTTTCACTCTTTCTCTAGGCGGGCTCGTAGGCGCATTAGCGACGGTATTAGTCATTGTGCTGCTAAACCGTAAGTCAGGCTTTCAGCCGGAGCGTATTTTGTTGACTGGTATTGCGATAACCGCACTGATGAATGCAATACAGAGCTTTATTCTAGCCACTGGTGACCCAAGAAGTTATCAAGCATTGGCTTGGTTGTCTGGGTCTACCTACTATGTCTCGGTTGAAACGTTACTCCCATTGTCTTTATCTGCGCTTGTCTTTATAGGGTTGAGTTTTCTCTGCGTAAGATGGCTAGATATTCTTCCTGTCGGTGCCGCTTCCTCTAAAGCACTTGGAATTCGAGTTGATCGTTCACGCGCAATACTGCTTCTTTTAGTTGCTTGTCTCACGGTCAGTGCGACATTGGTTGTTGGCCCGATTAGCTTTGTTGGGTTGTTGGCTCCGCATTTAGCTCGCTTATTTGGTTTTAACAAAGCGTCACAACACATGTTATGCGCCGCGATACTGGGGGCAGGGGTGATGTTGTTGGCTGATTGGTTGGGACGACAGGTCCTTTACCCGCAAGAAATACCAACAGGGCTTATGGCGTCTCTCATTGGCGGTTTGTATTTAATGTGGGGTTTACGCCGTTTATAGAGATGAGTTAAGCCTCAACCAAGAAAGTACTTATACAAATAAGCACTCGTAGTGGCATTCGTAACCTATGCGAGTGCTTTATGCAAAACCTCTGGTTTGTCTTTTACGGAAACAACTGGCGATGCCGTAACTCGCTTTTCTTTCAGCGGTCGCTGAAGTCATGAAGGGTTGGTTTGGCTGCCGACAAAAAGGAGAAGAATATGACTCGGCAGTTTATGCTGACACCAACGTCGATGGCGGTTGTATTAGCTTTATCAACGCCAAATGTCTTGGCTCAGGAAGATGAAAATATAGTTGTGATTGGACAGCAGCAAGACAGTGCAGTTGGTCCAGATTTTAGTTATCTCGGAGCGAAGAGTCGGGCAGCGACGAAAACTGATATTGCTATCAATGAGACTCCAAGAGCGGTGTCTGTTGTTACGCGAGAGCAAATGGATGATCGTGCCTCTATTAGCATTTCTGACGCACTACAGTACACACCAAGCATTCAAACTAATTATTTCGGCGAAGATAACAAGCAAGATTGGTTTATTATTCGTGGTTTTAAACAAGCGAACAGCGGGTTGTATCAAGATGGTACCCGTTTATATTCTTCTGGCTTCTATAGTTGGCAAATAGATCCGTTTGCGTTAGAGAGGGTTGAAGTTTTACGTGGTGCAGCGTCTGTTCTTTATGGGCAAAACCCTCCAGGTGGGGTTATCAATGTTGTCAGTAAGCGACCTCAATTTGATGGGGGATCAGGACTTGTATCTTTAGAGTACGGTTCTGAAGACCGTAAACAACTTTCTCTTGACGTAAACTCTGAGGTGAGTGAGCAGCTAGCTTTCCGCTTTCAAGGGTTAGCGAGAAAAAATGGGACGAGAATTAGTGGGGTAGAAGCAGAGCGCATTCTTCTCTCTCCATCGATGACGTACAAATTTAATGAGACGTCTGAAATTACCTTTCTAACGAGCTATCAAAAAGACGACTCAGATCCTTATCTGCAATTTTTGCCAGTTGAAGGAACGTTAACGCCAAACAAAAATGGAAAGATCAGTGATAGTTTAGCGATAGGCAATCCTAACTGGGAGACGTTTGAGCGTGAGCAGGTGTCTTTAGGCTATGAGTTTTCTCATGCATTTAATGATACCACTTCATTTGTTCAAGCAGCTCGTTACAGCGAAATGGATGTTAAGCTAAGACAAATGTATTCGTACGTTTACTCGGCTGACGTGCCTGCGTTGGGGCCGGCTTTGGACCCATCAAATGAACGCAAAACCATACTTAGGGGTGCTTCAACAGAAGATGGGTCATCTGATGCTTTTAATATCGATAATCGTTTGATGCACCAAGTAAATTGGGGAAGTGTTGAGCATAACTTGATGTTGGGCATAGATTTTCAAATGATCAGTATCGATGGTAAAGATTTTGCCAATGACCCTATAGTTGCTAATGGTAATGCATTATTAAACACACCAATGGGAGCTTTGCCCGATCCTAGGTTTAATGTATTTAATCCTACTTATTCGGATAACATAATGTTACTCGATCCGAATACGCTACAACCATTGAGCGAAACCGATAAGCAAAGAACGAAAATCGATAATCAGCAGCTCGGCGTCTACTTTCAAGATCATATGCTGATCAACGATAAATGGGCGATGTTATTGGGGGCACGTTACGACGATACAAGTAATGAAGTACATAATGTTACCACTGGTGCTCGCACGAAAGTCGATAATGGAGAGTGGACGTTTAGCGTGGGAACGGCTTATATTTCTGATTCTGGCTTCACGCCATACTTTAGTTACTCTCAGTACTTTGATCCAATTATTCAAGAAGACAGCAATGGTAAGTCAGCGAAGCCTGAAAGCGGTGATCAATTTGAAATCGGTATGAAATACCAACCGGATTCATTTGATGGTTATTTCAATATTGCAACGTATCGGGCAACAAAAGAAAACTTGGCTCGTATCTACTTGAGTGAATTAACGCAAATAGGAAAAATAGAAAATAACGGCGTTGAGTTTGAAGCTGTAGCTAATGTGACACCATCCTTAACATTGATCGGGAACATTGCGTACGTTGATGCAGAGATAAAACAAGACATCAATAAGGCATGGGTTGGCAAAACGCCTTCCCAAGTGGCGAATACCGTATCATCAGCTTGGGCACATTATCGTTTCTTTGATGGACCTCTTGATGGCTTTGCTGTTGGCTTAGGCGCGCGCTATACAGGTGAGTCATACGGAGACAATGAAGAGAGACTAAAAGTACCAAGTTATTTCTTAATGGATGCGACGGTCAGTTATCGAATCGGCGATTACAAGTTACAAGTCGCAGCTAAAAACATCGCGGATAAAAAGTACATAGCGACATGTGATGGCTTTTGTTGGTATGGCGACCGACAAAATGTTATTGCAAGTTTAACTTACGACTGGTGAGTTAACGTATAAATAAACACCCCTAACTTTAGGGGTGTTTATTTAGAAATCGGCTTTACGGACAAAGTGCGGGTTTTTGTACTTTTTCTGCGGACCAAACGATGATACGACAAGTTTGTTCCATAATGTTTTGTCAAACTCACCCTTTGGAATCGAAGGGTAGAGGGTTTCCTCTTCTTCTCTTGCAAAGTTCATATATTGTTTCTTTTTAATTTGATTGTACTTTTTGGCGAGCTGGTTATGTTTTCTTACCCACTCCAGCTTGTAATTGTGGAGCACTTTTTCACCATCTTCGAGACTCATTCGAGATAGGAACAGTCGCTTGTATGAGACCTTTCTGTCCAGCATTGTGCGCATAACGGTTTGGATATATTTACCGTGATGCGTAATGGTAATGTCGTTTTCATCAATAGGAGTGACACACCAGCCTTTAGGTAAAAAGTCTGGCTTCTTAAATTGCTTATTACGCTCCATTAGCGCCTGATGTAAAACTAAATCAGAGGTGCCGCGGAACGTCTTTTGCCATTTACCGATACGAATTTGAATCGAACCAGGCAAGCGATAGATGTTAGTAAACTTATCTTTGTCCATGGACTTGTGTCATGAGATTAATGTGCATAATTAGAAAGCGGAATTCAGTCCAATGCCACAGGCAGTAGACTTAAGTACCGTACGATTTTACAACGACCTTGCGCGATATAGCGAGGGGTTATGTCAATAATAGGTAAGAAATAGAAAATTAGTTCACATTATGAAGAAATTGGAAGCTAACAGGTTAAATTTTGAAGTTACACCAATTATGCCCATGCCGACTAAATAAAAAGAAGGCACGGGCATAAAATCACACCGCTTCTTCGAGTTGCTTGGTGTCTTCTTCAATCTGTTGTAGATGTCGGTTTGCTTGCTGTAACTGATACATTTGGGCATAGCGACCATTTTGCGTTAAGAGTGCTTTGTGTGTGCCTTTCTCGACTAACTCCCCATGATGAAGAACAATGATTTGGTCTGCATCTAGGATAGTTGAAAGCCGATGAGCAATAACAACGAGCGTCATGTCTTGTCTGAGTACCGCCAAGCTCTTTTGGATTAAAGCCTCTGTTCCTGAGTCAATATTTGCGGTTGCTTCATCCAATATCAATATCTTAGGTTTTACCACAAGCACACGTGCTAACGCCAAAAGCTGTTTCTGACCCGCAGATAAATTAGTTTCGCCTTGACCTAACTGCGTGTCTAGCCCGTTAGGGTAACGATGAATTTGTTCTGCCAAACCAACCTTGTCTAACGCATCCCATATTTGATTGTCATCAACTGCCCGACTGAGAGAGATGTTTTCTCTGACTGAAGCAGGGAGAATATGTGGATCTTGTTGAACCATTGCCACATCTTTGCGAAGTACGTCTTTCCCTAATGTTTTAAGTGGACGACTATCTATGAGCAGTTCACCACATTGCGTTGGATAAAAGCCCATTAACAGTGACGCTAATGTGCTTTTACCGCTTCCTGTATGCCCGACAAGCGCGATAAAGTCTTGGTGGTTGGCCTTCAACGAAATGTCTTTTAGGACGTCCTGTTTACCATCGTAGCTAAATGTGAGGTCTTTAAGTTCGATAGCACCTGACCTTAATGGTTGATGATCGTCCCCGTAAGTTTGTTCTTTCGCGTCAATCAATTCAAAAACACGTTCGCTTGACACTAACGCCTGCTGAAGTAGAGCAAGTTGCTGAGTCATCTCAATTAGTGGTTCAGTAACTCGCGCAAGATAACTGATAAATGCATACAGTACCCCCACACCAATCAACTCAATACCATTAAAACCAAAGATCGCAACCAAGCAAAGCAACGCAAGACCAGCGAGTAAGTCCATTAATGGTCTTAGCAGATAGCCGTTTAGCCGAATCACTCGTTTAGATGCCACCAGATGCTCTGCGGTTAGCTCGTTGAACTGTTTATTAAAACGCTCTTCTTGTTGCATTAATTGAATGACACTCATCCCTTGAATGGATTCACTCAGATTCGCATTTATATCGGTCAATAGGTCACGCATCTTTCGGTAGCTTTCTGTACTTAGCTGCTTAAACAAGTACATAAAGCCGATGACGATCGGCAGCAATACAAGCACAACGAGTGTGAGCTTCCAGCTCATGAAAAACATAACGCCAAGCATTACGACAATCATGACCACGTTTTTCACCACGGTCGCGATCAAAAGCTCATAAAATTGCTGTAAAGATTCCGTATCGTTGGTGATTCGCGACACCAATTTTCCAGCAGGAGTGTAATCAAACGCAGATAACGGCTGCTTAATCACGCCAGAAAATACTTGCTTACGAATCGCTTTGATCGTGTTAGCCGCGACAATGCTAAATTGCAATGACTGAAAATACTGGAATGTTGCCGATACGATCTGAAGAGCGATATAACCTACTGCTAGCGAAATCAGAACACTTTGTGAATAGTCACCTTTAGCGATGTGCTCATCAATGAAATATTGAATCAACCAAGGGCCGCCGGCGCTAGCTAACGCTGCAATAAACAGCAAGGCGAGTCCTTTAATCATTGGCTTTGGTTGAGATAATGGGTAAGACATTAACCGTTTAAACGTGCTGGTCTGGTTCATTCATTATTCCTCCATCGCCTGCTCTAGTTTCTGATACTCGAACATCTCGGCGTACCAGCCTTTATGCGCTAATAACGCGCTATGTTGCCCACGTTCAGTAATGTGTCCGTGATTCAATACAATGATCTCGTCTGCTGCTTCCAAAGCGGTGAGGCGGTGCGCAATAACGATTAGGGCCTGATTACGGTAGTATGTTTCCAAATTCTTAAGGATTTGATGTTCGGTCCGTCCATCAACAGCGGAAAGTGCATCGTCCAAAACCAACACTTGAGCATTCAGCAGCATAGCGCGTGCTATCGCAATACGTTGTTTTTGCCCGCCGGAGAGTGTAATGCCTTTTTCACCAACTTCTGTTTGATAGCCTTCAGGAAACTTTTCAATATCGTCATGTATACAGGCTAACTTTGCTGCTCTATAGACTTCTTCTTTCTCTGCATTAGGGTTGCCTAAGGCAATATTTTCGAAGATAGATTTGGAGAATAGAAACGGACTTTGGTTAACGACAGCAAAACGGTTGCGCCACTGCGGTAGTAGGGCATCCTTGATCTCGACATCCCCGAATTTAATTGAGCCGTTTTCTAAATCATGTTGACGCAAAAGTAGTGTTAACAGGGTCGATTTTCCGCTTCCTACAGGCCCTGCAACTCCCAACATTTTTCCGGGTTCAAGTTCGATGTTTACTTCCGTCAAAGCGGGCGGTAAATCACTAGACCAGTGGAAATCGTCGATATCAATTTTTAACGGAAGTGGTTTATTTTCTATTGGCTTATTACCACTGATAATTTCTGGCTTTTCATCAAAGATCTCTTGTAGTCGGTTCCATGCGGCAGAGCCTCTTTCTAAAATGTTAAATAGGAATGCGAATGCCAGCATCGGCCATATCATCAACCCTAAATACATCGTAAATGCGGTCAGATCACCAAGCGTGATCTCACCTTTATCAACAAGGTAAGCACCAGCAGCGACACTAAGAAGGAAAGAAAGACCGATGGTTAACTGAATTGCCGGGTCAAATCTAGCATCGACTCTTGCGACAGCGATGTTCTTCTCGCCAGTATCATCCACAACCTCTTCAAAACGTTGCTGCTCTTGGTTTTCTAATCCGAAAGCACGCAGCATTCGCACGCCATTAAGTGACTCTTGTGTCATGTCTGACATGGTAGAAAAGGCTTCCTGAGCGACACGAAAGCGTTGATGTAGGATACGCACAATAAAGAAGATGATGATGGCAAGAAATGGCATTGGAAGAAGCGCCATTACGGTGAGCTTCCAGCTTACTTGCGTTAGCATAATGATTAAAACCGCAATACCAGTGATCAAAGAGTCTGCGGCGGTTAAAACCCCTTCGCCGGCTGTCATAACGATATTACGCACATCATTAGTGCCACGAGCCATCAGATCCCCCGTCTTGTAACGTTCAAAAAAACGAGGTGGCTGTGTCGATAAATGCCTATATAGACGGTTACGTAGAATGGTCCCGAGCTCCCAGCTTGCGCCGAAAAGCCAAATTCGCCATAAGATGCGACACCCATAAATAGTAAAGATCAGTACAGTTAACCCTGAGAGCCATAGAATCAGCGTATTTGTATCTAAAGTGTTGTCTACGACGCCATCAACGATGATGCCAACTGCTTTGGGCGGAACAAGCTGTAGTGCTGATATCACAGCGAAAAGCAGAATGGATCCGACATAGTGCCTCCACTTTTGTTGGAAATACCAACGTAGCTGCCAGAATATTCTCATTACGCCTCCCGCTTTAAATTATTGAATTTGTTATAGAACTATTATTGAGCGAAATGATGAGTTTACAAGCACAAGTTATAGGCGGGTTTAAAAACGATAGATTGTTTCAATTATAGCCATGTGTCGGCGCAAATTACTGGTTTTATCTCTATGAGCTAACTGTGCGACGACATTATGTGAAATAGTTGTTAATGGTTGTTTTGGAGCCATTACCTTGCAATAACGATGAAGACACCAAAAGTAAAAGTGTTACTGCCACTCTATATGGGAATTAGCAATCGTCAGTTTGTATTTTGTATTTCACTTGGCCACCAGGAGTTTCTGGGTAGTAAACTTCGACATAACACATATGTTCTGGACCAACAGGCTTGTTTGCAAAACCAATAAGGAAGTAGGGCTCGTCTGGGCTGTCTACCCCATACCAAGTGTTGATAGTGAGTTGCGGATCAAAGCCTGCTAGCTCTTTTGCTGGAATAACATTTTTGATAAATCCAAAGTAACCAATTAGGTCGTTATGGCCGTCATTATCTAGATCAATGTTATATTGTATGCCGCCATCTACTGTCTCTTGAGATTGAATCACTGCTTTGGTGTAGACAAAGTTGTTGGCGGTCATGAGTGCTTCTCTGGCTCCATATAGAACCGCCACTCTGGCATCTTTTTGTAAGCCAAGAAATTTAGGAAATGCAACGACGCTTACAATACCAAGAATGATGATGCACACAATGAGTTCAATAAGAGTAAATCCTTGAGAGCGACGCACAGCCTTTCTCCATGTTTTAGAAACGAATAGGCGGCTATTCTGATATAGAAACGTTCAGGTCAAGTATTAAAAAAGAATGATAATAAGAGATCGGGATTGCAAATCTCAAATATAAAACAAGTTGCTTATTTTCGAGATGAGGAGTGATTTTGATAAAAACCAAGGAATGAACTCGAGAGGATAAAATCCTCCCGAGTATAGCGACTAAGATTCGTGTGTCAGAGCACTGCTGTTACGTTTAAAAATGAATCGCCAAATAAATAAGACAATTGCGATGTAACCTAATCCTACACCAAGCGCTTGCCAGTGCATGCCGTTATACATCGCGATTGGCATCAAAGAGATGATGAAGATGTCAGTGATTGAGCCTGGGACATAAGCGATGGCGTAATCATCAAGTACCTTGCTACGCATCTTTGGATCAACGATACGAAGTAGAGCAATACCCATAGCTACCGTACCGGTCAACCAACCCCAAGAGAAGATGCCTTTCTCAAACCAATCTTCACCCATGATTCGCGGCGCTACCCAAAAGATTAACCAAAGTGTGAAGGTGATACCGCCAATTGCTAGTACTACCATAGGCATTAAGTACTGGGCTAAGACGGTAATCTTGATGGCTGAGATACCAAAGATAATCAAATAATCGGTACTGATGCCCGCAGCGTGTTTGAATGCACCGTCACAAAGATAGCGTGAAGCTTTGGTTTGTTTCGCGATGATTCGCACAAGCATGCCGCCAAGGAAGCCAGTTACAAACGTCGGGATCTGCACCTTATCGTGGAAAGAAGACAAATAGTTGGCTGCGACATAAGAGAAAGCGGTTACGACAACCACTAACGCAGCGTGAATCGCGAAAGAATCAACAGACAGGGAAGACATGGTGTCTTTCATTACCGGTTCTTGATCATCAGGCTTAACAAGGCCTTTGCGTTCGTGTTCGTCCATGCTGTCGAATGTCGTAAAGCTACGAATCCAACCCATCTTCAATGCGAATTGCAGCATGAGCATGCCGACAGAAATCGAAATGAAAATACCCACGGTTGCGAAGGTTAAGCCAAGTGTGAAGCCATCTTCCCAGCCAAGCCCCGTGAAGATTTCACCAACCACAGAGGCAGAGCCGTGACCGCCCATAAAGCCCGCAGACATTGTCACACCAAAGCCGGGATTAATCTCTGGCCAGAAGAAGGTAGTGATCGCGAGACCAAACATTGCCGCAAACAACCACTGAGAAACAGAAGCGATTTGGTTGAATGCCCACAATGAGCCAGCGCGCTGTGCGACGGTTTTAGGTGATGGAACATCCGTTGCCAGACCTAACGCAGAAAAAAGTGCAGCAGTTAACAGGCTTGCGTTAGCGGTAAAGGTGTCGGTCCAAGGCAGTACGTTTAGCAGGGCTGGTCCAAAAATCAGACCGAATAATCCCGCGAGAACCGCCGATGGAATGTACATACGTTGTAGTAGTGGCGTGTGAACGCGAATGACTTTTGCCAAAATCAATAGTAAGCCAGCAATGGCTAAGTCAGTCAGCATTAGACCTTTAGGCATTTTATCCTCCAGTAAATGCAGTCAAGGGGTAGCGTCCTTGTGACCAACCTTGATTGAAAAATCGCTCCCAACGAAAAAAGTCACATACGTGACCAAAAGTGTTGAGAAATCAATGTCGTTTTCATAAGCAAAGGAATGTGCTTATGCAGTTTGAAATGAGTGCAAATGTCGTGATTGCGCACGAACTTGAAGAGAAATTAGATTAAATTTCTCGATGTTATTTTGATAGTTCACTCAGGAAAGGCGGCAATCCTAGTCACTTTGTCAGAGCAATGCAATTGATGGGAATCAACAAATGATGTTCACTAAATGAGCGTTCTATACTAACGACATGAAAAATAAAGATAATTAGCAAGAAATAATATTTGTCATATCGACAATAAAAGTTGATTGAGTGGTTAAATTGTCGCCGCTTTATGAGGTGGTGTTACGGATTCACATGCGAAAGAACAAAATCAACCAAGGTGCGGTTTTTAAGGGAAAGCTGTTTTGAACGGTAAAGCAGATTTATCGGTTTTGGCTTGGGAGCATGTTGCTGGAGAATTTCTACCAAGGCACCAGATTGAATTTCCTGTTCAACTAAGATCTTTGGCTGCAGAAGAACACCAGAGCCTTTTAACGCGGCAAACTTAAGTACATCGCCATTATTAGACGTTAATCGGGTGTTGCTGTTTCCAAAGGTATTAGATGGCATGTTCACCACTTGTTGGCTTTCTCCTTGGTGATACTGAAACCCCAAACAATGATGATGTTCAAGGTCATCAAGCGATTGGATAGGGGCATGTTGCTCAAGGTAAGAGGGTGAGGCGCAGTAAGTCATGTGGTATTCACCCAATTTTCTCGCGACTAACGACGAATCGACCAATTCACCAATTCGAATAATCACGTCAGCTTCGCTTCGATATGGGTCAATCAAATTGTTGTCCAACATCAGCTCAACGTTCAAATCGGGAAATTCAGCTAAGAAGTCAGCCACGATAGGAGCAATGACCTTTTTGCCATACGTGACAGGGCAGTTAACTTTTACTGTTCCGGTTGGACGGTTGATCAGCGTCTGGATCAGGTTCTCTGCGTTGGTGATGTCTTCAATAATGCGGTGGCACTCTTGGTAGTAGAGTCTACCGGCTTCGGTCAGGGACTGTTTGCGCGTGGTGCGATGAATCAGCTGTGTACCTAAGCTTTGCTCAAGAAAGCTCACGTGCTTGCCAACCATGGTCGGTGAAATATCAAAGTGGTGTGCTGCATTACGAAAGCTGCCGTGTTCGACCACGTAAGCGAAAACTTTCATGCTTGTTAATTTATCCATTGCACACCTAGAGTTGATAAAGAAATAACTAAAGCAGAGTTTATCAATCAAATGAGGTTAATTACAGTGGGCGTATGATTAAGAATGGAGAAAGAGATCCATCATGAGCGAGACGATTTTTGTTACCGCCGAACTGAAAATGAATGCCGATAAGCCAAGACAACAAGTGGTTGAAGCCATTGAACAATTTTGCCTTGATATGCAAAGCGAAGCGGGGTGCTTGCAAGCGAATGCGACCTACGATTCTAAAGATCCACAACGTGTGATTCTTTGGGAGCGATATGAAAACCGCGCCGCGATTGAAGCGCATTTTGCTATGCCGCATACACAAGCGTTTATTGCGGCTGAAATGGCAGAGTTAGTTCAAGCATTCGAAACCCAAGCTCAATAGGAGAGGCGAACATGAAATGGGGTATTCTAGGCACAAGCTTTATCTCAGGTGTCATGGCTGAGGCAATCCAAGGCGATGACAAGAGTGAACTGTACGCGGTTGCTGGGCGTTCGGAGCAGAACTTAAAGACATTCGCTGAGCAATATGGCATCGAGAATACGTTCAACGATTACGATGCGTTGATTGCCGATGAGCAAGTCGACATTATTTACATAGCATTGCCAAATCACCTTCATCATGACTTTATCGTTAAAGCGGCAGAGCAGGGAAAAGCGATCCTGTGTGAAAAGTCACTGTCGGTAGATATGGAAAAAACCGAGTTGGCACTAAAAGCAGTCGAAACGCACAAGGTATTCTTTGCTGAGGGTTTGATGTACTTACATCACCCATTGATCAGCGAGTTGGTTTCTGTGCTTAAATCGGGAGAGATTGGTGAACTTCGCTCCATCCACACGTCTTATATTGCGTCGATTGCGCAGTTTGTTAATCCAGACAGTAAAGGTGCTTTGTATAACTTAGGTTGCTACCCAATGTCATTGGTGCATTTGGTGGTGAAAACCATGTTGGGTGAACAAGCCTTTGGAAACCGCTCTATGACGGCGATTGGTCGACGAGGTAACGATGGGAATATCTGTGAATCGAGTTTGATGATGCAATTCGGTGAGCAACAAACCGCGAGCGTACACACCGCCGAAGATCATGGATTGAAACACCAATTCACTATTCTGGGTAGTAAAGGCAGTATTACGTTAGACTCGAATCCATGGCTACCAACGCAAGAAAACCAGTTTAGTGTGGAAATTTACGAGACGTCGAAGCGTGAAGTGTCTGTTCCGGCCGCTGGGGACGCTTTCTTCTATCAAGTGCGCAATATTCGCCAAGCGGTTGAAGCAGGGCGTACCTCGTTAGAAAACCCTTGTGCAACATGGGACGATTCTCATCGTATTATGCAGCTACTGACTGAGTGGGAATCACTAGCTTCAACGTAAGTCTGTACTTGAACCAATGAACATAAAAACGGCACACTAAATATAATGATTAGTGCGCCGTTATTGTTTTGTGTTCAGTCTGGATTAAATACGGTTATCGCCGGTGCTGAACGCAATAATTTGGCTGATCTCAGACAGGCTTCGACCACTTTCTTGTTGCCATTGAACAAACGCTTTGTTGGCTGCATCGAGCGATTTTTTCGTATCTTTGCCACCTTCAATGATTTTGCAATTGCGCAGGTAAGCCTCGACGTCACTAGACAAGATGAAGGTATCAACGCCCATTTGACGCAGTGTGTAAGGGCCTGTATTTCCGCCTAGGCGATTACCGCGTTTCTTCAAATACGCCCATAGGTCGGTGATTTTCTCTTGCGGCCAATCGGCAACCATTTTGCCAAACGAGCCGTATTCGATTTTTGCTTCGTGGATCATACGAGCATTGGCAGGAATCGACATGACTTTAGTGAGATGGCGAATGATGCGTTTGTCGGTTGCTTTGGTTTCCCATTGCTCATCCGACAGCATCAATAGCGGCTCAATCTTAAACCCAAAGAACACTTCTTCGAAGTTCGGCCACTTGTTGCGAACCACGCTCCACGAAATCCCACTTTGGAATACCTTCATCGAAAAAGCGGCTAGCCAACGGTCGTCGGGAATCGCTGCCAATTCTTCTTTGCTTAGTGGATGAGACAAAAGCGCTTCAAGTTGATCTTCACCACCTTTACGCTCGGCAGCGCGCTGATAAATCGCGTCAAATTTTTCGATACTCATAAAAGAAGTTAGTCCTAGTTTATGTCGATATTTGTGAAACATACTACGCTTAAGTGGCTGAATCGTAAATTGATGGAGTGTCACAAATGAAGAAGGTCACATTAACGTTTGTCGGGGAAGGTTCGGATCGTATTGCAGAAAAATTCTATGCGTGGATGACGGACGGTGGGTTAGAAGACAGCATGATTGAGAATTTATCTGACCGTGAAATCTCAGTTGTCGGCATTAGTGACATGGATAATGAAACGCGTGATGTGGTGATCAATACGGAAATGAACTAACGAGTCGTTTTTCGTCAGCTATTAGAATCAGATAAAACAAAGCCCTTCACGAGAAGGGCTTTGTTGCGTTTATAAGCGTGAGAGCCTAGTTATTTACCAGTGTCAGACCGCTTGGGAGTGCATCACCGAAGATACGTTTCGATTCGCTCTCAGATAGCTCTTTGACTTCTTCAACCAGTGATACCCAAGATTCAGGTACCTTGCTTTGCTTCAACTTAGCCAGTACCTGCTCACGGTAGTCGTCTGAGATATCGAATAGGCGGTCGCCCGTCTTACGACAAATCATTACGGCTGCGAAAGCGATCATTGGCTCTTTCTGCCAGTTCTGCTCTAGCAGCTTAGGCAACCACTGTTCCGCTTGTTCACGAGGAACGACGTTATGCTGACTGCCATATAAAGGCGTACGTGATGCCAAGCGACCCATTGCCCACCAGTGTGCTTGTTCGAACTGGTTATGGTTGATGGCTTTGCTCAAGAACCACGTTGCCAATAGAACTTTGTCTTCGACTTCTAAATGCTCCAGAGAGGCAGACAAGCGCACCATCGACTCGTAACCCATATCTTGTGCCGCTTTGGCGGATTGTGGGTTTTTCATCGCACCAGGATGTAGGTATTTCGCGATGTCCGCCAAGATGGTCTCTTGTTGCTCTTGGCTTAAACCACCGGCAATACGACGCCAGAACACCCACCAGTCGGTCCAACCTTGATGGTTCTTAAACTGAATGTTTTGTTGGTAGAGACCCCAAACTTGCTCAATACGCCATGAGTCGGTTGGATCGCCAAAGCCCGGACGCAGTGCAAAGCCAGCCAAACGAAGCCAGTTTTTCTCGTGTTGTTCTGAACGGCGGCGACGCTTACGACCTTGTGCAAAGGTATCGAACAGTTGACGTAGGGTAGTGAAATCCCACTCGTCCCGTTTGCCAAGTTTCTTCTCAAGATCTTTGGCTAAGGTTTTGATCTCTTTGCTTTCCGCGCTTTTCTTATTACCGCTGTAAAGGCGAGCGATCAGCTCCTTACATTCGTTCAGTTTAGGGTGAAGCTTAACTTGCTCGCTGTCGTCGGTTTGCTTGTTACGAACTTCGAACTCCAGTTCCCAACGTTTGCTGTCATCTTCTGCGCTGACACATTCCATCTTAAGTGTGCCGACTTCAGTCAACTGACATGCCAGTTGTACTTCTACGCGCTCTTTTTGGTTGGCTTGCAGTTCGGCACCTTCACCTTCAAGGGTGGTGATATAAGGCGGAAGAGGGGCAAATAAGTCAGGATCAACGTCCACCATCACACCGTTTTGAATAGCGATGTTATTGGTTAAGGTGTCGTGGGTAGACGTCAGCAGGTTAAAGCGAACGGGTTCACCTAGGGTAAGCGAGAAACGACGACCACTTAAGCGGATCTCATGACCTTCTTCTGTACCTTTTGCAAGCAAACAGAGCGCTTTGCCCATCTTGTTCTTCTCTTGAAGGTGCAAGAAGTAAGAACGCGCTGCACCACCACCAATTTTTAGCTGTGCACCACGACGTGCTTTACCAAACGCAACAGCACCTAGTGCAACAGACCAATCTGGATGTGGGTTATCTAATACCGTAACCGGAGCGCCGCGCCAATCGGAAAGGAGGGTAGTGACTCGCTCAGTCACAAGTTCACTGTTGAACACACCACCGTTAAGAAGCAAACCGACTGGAATTGCATTTTGTTTGTCGTCTTCAATGCCGAGAGCGGCACGAGCAACTTGTTGGTGCTGAGTTAAGAACTCAGCAACGTGTTTGCTCACTGCTGGGTCAGCAACGTATGGAAGACCAAACTCGACAACGGCGCTGCGGCGCTTGTCTGGTACTTCACTGAAATCAGAAAGCGGGAAGAAGCCATCCAAAGCGATTTGGTGCACTTCTTGTTTGCTCAGCCCAATACTCTTTGTTCCGCCAAGAAGTTTCGAGCCGCTGCCTAGCATGGTGATTTTTACTTCTTCAGGTGCACTCGCTGAAAGTAGGTTCTCTTTCGCCTTGCGAGTTTGCTGAATCAGCTTAGTTAGGCTTGCTGCAGTGAGCTTCTTACTTTGGTTGAAGCGGCTCTCTGCAAGATGTGCTAATGCTAAGTCGAGGTTGTCACCACCAAGCATCAAGTGCTCGCCAACACCAATACGATCAAGGGCTAGTTCATCTTGAGAAGAGAAACTTGCTTCAATCAAGCTCAAGTCGGTGGTACCACCACCCACATCGCAAACAAGGATTAGTGGCAGATCTTTTAATTCGTTAGCCGCGGTTTGCTGGTGGCGTGCGTACCAGTCGTAACACACCGCCTGTGGCTCTTCAAGCAAGACGATTTTTTTCAAGCCAGCAAGCTCGGCGGCTTCAAGTGTCAGTTTACGTGCGGTTTCATCAAATGATGCCGGAACGGTGACAACTACGTCTTGGTCTTCGAGTTTGTTACTTGGATGACGGTAGTTCCATGCTTGACGAATATGATTGAGGTAACTTGCGCTGGCAATAACTGGCGAGACTTTATCCACGTCTTGCGCACCAGCCCAAGGAAGAATATCTGAGTTACGATCAACCGCTTGGTGTGAGAGCCAGCTTTTCGCGCTGGATACCTGACGACCTTCTACTTTCGCGCCTAATTCGCGAGCCCATTCACCAACGATGACATTGTTAATGTCGCCAGCAACAGGTTCGTTGTCCCAAGGAAGAGTGAGGTCAGAAGGGGAGATTTGACCTACAGCTGGATGATAGCGGAAAGAGGGCAGAAGTGGTTTACGAACGACTTCGCCCGGACCAATCAGTTGGTCAATGTCAAATAGGGATACTTCGGATTGTTCAAGGTTGTCGGTTATTTCACAGTAGGCCACCACAGTGTTTGTGGTGCCAAGGTCAATACCAACAAGAAAACGAGGAGATGCCATACAAAACCAAACCTTCGTGTATTTAAAAACGGCACCCGATTGGATGCCGTTTGACTTCTAATTATTGTTCTTCGTTTGAGTCACTTTTCGCGTCTTCGCGCACATCGAACTCAACATGCCATTTTTGCCCGTTATCTGCGGCGATGGCTTCTAAGTAAAGCGTGCCAAGCTCTGTGACGCGAGAAGCAAGAGTTACTGGAACCACTTCACCTTCACGACGACCTTCAGATACAGGCAGCGTTACTTGGATTTCTGGTAGCTCTTCAAGCTCTTCTGGTGCCCAGTAGTCTAGGTGAGTACCTGCTAGGTCATCACGACGAACCGTTGAGCCGAAGAATTGGAAGTTAACTGGCTGGCCGATGATCAAACCAAACTCTTGGCTTGGTACGTCAACGCTTGAGCCTTCTTCCATACCAAATGGTGCAACACAAAGTGCTTCCATTGGCGGCGCCATGCCCGGAATAGCTGGCATCGCACTTTCGATACCCACGTAGTACGCCGAAGCAATACCACCACGGATACGAACGCCCTGACCACGACGCACAGAGCCGTAGTAAGCCGCACCGCTAGCAACTGCAAGGTCTAGATCCACACCTGTTAGGCGTTTTGCCATTTCTGCATCTGCTTCTAGTAGCCATTCGTTGATCGTGTCTTCTAGACGAGTTGCTAGAAGTTTCGATTTCAGAACACCACCGTTGAATAGGATTGCGGTTGGCTTGATGAAGTCAGCTGACTGCGCTGCATCCGAACCTGGCATACCAGGCATGTTAGCGAATGGGTTGAAATCTTGAGCTGCTGCTTCTGCGCCATTTCCTGAAGTAGAAAGAGCATTGGCTTGCTTAGACAAGAACGCTGCAATGTGACGAGTAATGCCTGCATCTTGTGCGTAAGGCAGACCCATTTGCGTTAGTGCTCCACGGTTACGTTGAACAGGGTGGTCAGTAATTGCAACTTGAGGGAAGAAGCCATCAACCAGTGTTTGTTGTACTTCTTCTTGAGTCAGTTCTGTTTTCAGCGTTGCGCCAAGCAGTTTAGAACCACGGCTTGGTACTACGATTGGCACTGACTGAAGTTCGCTGTCGTTCAATAACGCTTCTTTCGCGTCACGACATGCGTGTGTCATTGCCTGAACTTGCCATGGCTGTAGCTCTTTGCCTTCTTGCGCTAGCTTCATCTTCAAGCGGTACGCAAGTGCAAGATCCATGTTGTCACCGCCAAGTAGGATGTGTTCGCCTACCGCGATACGGTTCAGAGTTAGGTTGCCGTCGTCTTCAGTTACTTCAACCAAAGAAAGGTCGGTTGTACCACCACCGATATCGACCACAAGCACGATGTCGCCAACTTCAACTTCGTCGCGCCATTTGTCGTTGCTGTTATCGATCCAGTTGTAAAGTGCAGCTTGTGGCTCTTCTAGAAGTGTTAGGTGCACAAAACCAACGTTGCGTGCTGCTTCTGCAGTTAGATCGCGAGCAGCAGGATCAAAAGAAGCAGGAACCGTAATGGTTACGTCTTGATCGGCAAGGTTGTGATTTGGGTTCGCGTGATTCCAAGCGTCTTTTAGGTGCTCTAGGTAAAGCTCTGTCGCACGAAGAGGGGATACTTTTTCCACTTCTTCTGGGCTACCTGCTGGCAGGAAAGCATCACGACGGTTCACACCTGCGTGGCAAAGCCAAGATTTCGCACTTGCAACAAGACGAATTGGTGTTTTTGAACCTAGGTTACGTGCAATTGCACCAACTAGAGCTTTTGGCTCGCTCGACCACGGAAGAACGCGTGATTGCGGGTTCATTTCGTGTTCGTGCGGCTGGTAAAGGAAAGAGCCTAATTGGCTGCGAGTCTCTACCGTACCCGGCGCAGTCAACTGCGGGATTGGCATCACTTCAACGCGAGCGTCTTCGTTGTGTGTATCAACAAAAGACATGACACAGTGTGTTGTACCTAAGTCGATACCAACACTGAATTTAGGTGTCTGTTGAGTTTCAACAGACGCTTCTTGAGAATGGTTTTCTTGGTTCATGTGTTCCATTACAGCTCAACCTCAGCTGGAGCGATCACAGAAGCATCGTAGTTCTCAGCAAGTTTAGGCAACGTCATTGATGTTGCTTTCCAGCCTTTGTGAACTAGCGTGCCGTTGAATGGCGCGCTGCCTGTTACGTTGCCAGTTAGGCGGATTTCTTGTGGGTTGAAGCCTTCTTCAACCGTAATGCGAGTTTCTTCGTCTTCGTTACGAACATGCGCTAGCGTCACGTAGTCGTTCAGTACTTTCTGACCGCCAGTGTGGATTACGCGAGCGGCTGCGCCTACTTCTTCATCAGAGAATGACGTTAGGTCTTCTTTTAGGAAGTCAATCAGGCGAGCTTCTTGTTGCATGATAGAAAGCAGCTGCATTGCAGAGTCCGTTGACGCGGTTGCAAGTTTTGATTCAACTTCCACCACTTTTTCAACGACTTTCTCTACTTCCACTACTTTTTCTACTTCAACGATCTTCTCAACTGGTTTCTCAACCTCGACGATTTTCTCGACTGGTTTTTCTACCACTTTCTCGACCACTTTTGATTTGCGCGACACTGCAACTAGAAGAAGCAAAACGCTCGATGCGGTTAGGCCAGCGTGAAGCATATCGAACGTTTGAGGAATTAGGTTCAAATCAATGTTCATGACGTTTTTTCTCTTTCTATTGATTTATTGGTGCTCAGTATTGGCTCATATTTGTTCACTAAAACGATCGTCTTTGCGATCTTGCACCAAGTTTAGACATTAAAATGATGACGGATGGTAGCATATTCAAGGCTTAAGGCTGTAATAATTCGTGACTATACCGTACGAACAGCGTGAAAAATCGACGATCAGACTCCCCAATATAGGTTGTTGCTTGATGTTTGTGCATTGCTAACGCAGTATTTCAATAGATCCCGAAGTTTAACTTACGGAAGTATCAAAAATTACGATATGACACAAAGCACCGCTCATAAGAGCTTTATAAAACGACATTCAGACTCTATTTTAGCTTTTTTGGCGACTTTATGTGTCACTGCTGGTGTAGTTGGTGCTGCTTATACAATGCAGCAACGGTATACACAGACTACGTTTGATACTTTAGCCGACCGACAAGCAGAATCACTTAAAGCAAACGTCGAGAATGATCTAAAGTTCATTGGTGCGGGCGCAAACTTTTTCCATTCGATTGAGCGAAGCTATTGGCCATCGTTTCCGATGTATGCGGAACAAGTGATTAACAGCTCGCGAAGTCTCATTGGACTTCAATGGATGCAAAAGGTCGAATTCGAAGATCTTGATGAACATATTTTAAAGACCCGTCAAAAATTTCCAAACTTCCAACCGTTTACCGTTCCTAAAGATGGTCCCAAAACCTACGGGTACATTTTTGAACACAATGAGCCAATTTTCATCGCGTCGGATATCTACCCAAGAACACCGGAAAACCTTTCTCTATTGGGTTTCTATTTTTCGCGCAAACGCTTCGATTTAATCTTGGATGATATTTCCGAAAATGGGCGAGCGAATGTCTCGGATAAAGTTCGCTTACTGCAAGATGGTTATGACAAGTCCATACCTAAGACTGGGTTGCTGGTGTTCCATCCAGTGTTCGATTTCGAGAACAAATATTTATTAGGAGTAGTGACCGGTGTTATCCGAAGTACGGTTTACTTTGAGGATTTGATTACGAAAACCGCGACGGAGCTCGATATGTCGGTGCGCGTAGAAGACTTGGGATTCGACGCAGCAGATGACCCTGTTCTCTTTCAAAGTGCTAGCTGGGATAACATTCGAGGAACCGTTATAAGCCGAACCATTCAACTGCCTAACCGTGAATGGCGTATTGACTTTAAACTTTCTGACGCAGTCTCAGCTTGGGAGCGTTCTATTTTAGCGGGCACGACGCTAGCCGGATTGGTAATCGCCTTTTTGATCAGTTGGATTGTGAATTTACAGTCTCGAGAAAAAGAGCGCTTAGCGGTCATGTTGGAGCTCAAAACCGTTGAATTAAAAAGAATGGCAGAGCGAGACCCTCTAACTCAACTACTGAATCGCCGAGCCTTCAACGATCACTTGCTTAATCAGATAAACAAAGGTGTTAACTTCGCCTTGGTTGGTTTTGATATCGACCACTTCAAAGTGATTAATGACAAACACGGCCATTTAGGTGGAGATGAAGCGTTGCAACATGTCACTAAGCTGGTCAGTGCTAATTTAAAACCGGGAGATAAGTTTTACCGCGCTGGTGGTGACGAGTTTTGTATTATTTCTAAAGTCATTGATAGAGCGGTGCTAGAAGCTTACCTAGAAAAGTTACGGAGTGTTGTGGCAAGTACGGCTTTTGATTATGGTGATGCGTCGATCATCTGTACGTTGAGTATCGGTGCGGTTATCCATAAAGAAGAAGATCCTGAGAGCTTGTATCACAAAATGGACAGTCAACTCTATTTGAGTAAAAAAAACGGCCGTAATTATGTGTCGATCGGCGATTAAATGGGCGCACAAATTCGAGTTTTACGCCGTGTTACGATAGAATCGCACGCTTTAAATTTTTATGTTAGGAACCAAGGCAAACTATGAACCATAACCGTATTGTATGCTTCGATTTAGAAATGTGTTGCTGGAACGAAAATGGCGTCGGCAGCACGGGTGAAATTATCGAAGTGGGGTTAGCTGAAATAGATTTGTCTAAAGGTGAGATAGTCAAGCGTGCTCAATACTACGTGAAACCAGAACACGATGAAGTCTCTCTATTTTGCGCTGAGTTAACGGGCATCACACCACGTAAGATTGAAAAACAAGGACGCCCACTAGAAGAAGTGCTTAAATCCATGGTTAAGAACTTCGGTGGTCGCAACAAAATCTTTGCATCTTGGGGGCGAGATGACCTCATTCTTCTAGAAGAGTGTAAGCAAAAAGGTATTGAAGCACCATTCACAGAGTTCATCAACTTAGCGACACTCTACCGTATTCAAAATCGTCTTAAAGATAAACGTATAGGCCATCGAGCCGCTCAAGAAGCAAAAGGAATAGACTGGGAAGGGCGTCAACACTCTGGCTATGTAGATGCATACAACTTAGCTAAGCTTGCTTTGACCATGTTTTAGTTATTCGAACCTAGCTAGCTTGTAATTAAATTATCATCCAACCATTGTTGTTTTGTCATGCAGTCTGTTTAGTGTGGAAAGAGCTAAACACATACCTTGACCAGTATTTTAATAACAATGTCGTTGGCTTATTGAAAAACGCGCAGAGTGCGCGTTTTTTTATGGCTACAGAAGCGATATCTGTTGTCATCCTAGGGGCAGCTTAGAGTTAGCCAGCGACTTATATACTCATCTCGTCACTTTACTGAGACTGTAACTTCGCTCGAATGAACTCGCTGTGATCAACATAGAGTAGCTCTGCTGTTTTACGGATCACCGCGTCTTCTAGCGGGTCAATTTCGCCGTCTGCGTAAGCGACTTCCCACATGCTTTTGATTAAGTTGTAACGAGTTTCTTGAGTCAGTTCTCTTAGTTGAGAGGTAAAGTCGTACAGCGAAGCGGAATCTTTTATTTTCTGTTGCGCTTGCTCTAACAAAGTATTTGATTCTTCTTCATTTAACGACAGCAGTTTCATCAATAAAGAGCGCTTTGTTTCTTGTTCTCTATCATCGACACTATGGTCTGCACCAGAAACTTCACAAAGCAAACACGCGATAGCCATGTTAGGGGAAAGTGTGTTGGTTTGGCTTAAATCAGAGCCATCAATGAGTTGTTTAAATAATGATGTGAGAGAATTAAACATAATGAACACCGAGCTATTGTTTATTTGGTTAACATGGTAATAAATACGGAAGATCTCAAGGTGCGATACCAAATTTAGCACGCCGTTGACATTTAAGAACGGCCACTTTCTCCCCAAAAAAACCTAAACTCCTGAGTTAGTTCAAGGTGACTTGCCTCTTACAAAGGGCAAGTCATTTTGGGATTGATACTCAGCTTTCAGCACGTGTCGGTGGAAAATGAACTTCGTCACCATCACTCGTCAGAATACTAATTTGACTTGGTTTGCCTTCATCATCAAGGCGTAGCTCACCAATGGCACTATGGTTAACCAAGCGATAAAAGTTGTGCGTACTTGGTGCGCGTTTGTAAATCTTGAGTCGTTTACGTTTTGTGAACCAGTTTAAAGGTGAGCGAGGGCTGTATAGCAGTCTATCTAGGCCATCACACATATTGAGCAGTTGTGTAGGGAACTGATTTTTAATTCCACTACAGGTGATTTGATAGATATTCGGACTGTTTTTTCGATAGCGGAGCTTAATATCGTATGCAAAAGAGTAGTGCACGTCGCCAGAGAGAATAACAAAGTTAGTTGGTGTCTTTGTGTGTGTGAAAATACTAATAAGAGTATTCGCACTTCCGGGGTGAGCCATCCAGTTTTCAGCATCAACCATCAATGGTTTACCAAGCATGGTCACCACACGTTGTAGTGCTTCGATAAATTTCACACCAAACATTGGCGCGGCAGAAACAATAACAACCTTGTCTTGATGCACGAGCTCCTGATGGAACTCAATCATCGCTTCCCAGTCCATTAAGCCAGAAGGTTTGTTCATTTTAGACTCAGAACGCCAGCGTCTGGTTCGTGTATCTAGCACGACAACTTTTGGTGTCGTAGGAATGGTGTAGTGCCAATTCTCAAAGCGATACAAATATTGAATAAATGCATCTTGGGTTTGCGAGGTTCGCTCATCGATAAAGCGTTGAGCGAGGCTCATAAATTCATCATTGAATTTTTCTGGCGCATTTCCCCAACCTTGGCAAAGCCAGTAAGCAATCAAGCTATTACCGATAATGCGTTTTGCAAACGTGTTGCTGTATGCGGCTTGTTCCCAGCCTATGGTGAGATTCCAATCGTCGGTGACATCGTGATCATCAAAAATCATATAGGTTGGAATGTGAGCGAGTAAGCGTTGAACCTTGTCCAGACCTGCGACGAATTTATCAATTTGCTTTTTTTCTTCGCGCCATTGCTGCTGCCATTTGGGTTCAAGAACTTCTCCGCCGACAGTAAATTCGTTTTCTAACAAACGATCCGTTCGAACAAGCTTCCACAAGGTCGGAGACCAAACCAATAAGTACATTGCAAAGCACTCAGCAAAGCTTATTAGGTGATTCTCACACTCTTTGGCGCTGAATATTGGTGTCCCTCGGTGTGGAAAAAACTTACTTAGTAAACTGTCATCACTCACATAATGAGGCAACAATTTATCTCGACCATAATAGCAAGCAGGGTGTTGGTAGAGCTCATTGGTATTTTTTATCGGAGCTTGATCGAATTCTTCGCCTGGCAAACCCAATAAAGCTATGACTTGCTCAATGGCATCGAGAGTGGGGCCTGCAACATGGTCTGCATAGATTTGATCACCACTCATGATGAGCATATCCGGTCTTTCTTCAATGGATTGAGACGCGATTTTATGATCCGCAGCGACCAATGTATCATCACTGAAGTGATGGGGATTACGGCAAGAGCCATGTAGGAGATAATCCGCTTTTTCACTAACGAGGAACTCAATACCCAAGTTTGGCGTATTATCTCGCTCATAAGTCAGGTGAGGGAGCAGTTCCGTCACTAATCCATATTGCGTTTTTATTTGATAGCGTAACGCTTGATGGGTTGGAAACTCGCCTTCTAATTTAAGTAAGCAACACCACGCATTGAGGCCGATTTGAAGCTGTTCTTTTTGTTCACTTAAAGGGGCTTGATAAAGGATGGAGGCATTTTCATCCGTAATTTGCACCATACCCTCCAAGCGTTGGGTGGTGACTAGCCAAATATTGATTTCAGTTGCGGTCACTTTACGTAGGATCGGACCTGCAACGACAAGAGGAAGTGAAGAAATTTCAGTCGTGTTCATCAATGCTGGCAAAACGGCTCCTTATGTGTCAGCTTCTTCTTCTAATATTTCGATAACTTGCGAGCTACTAAGTTCATGTCCCATAAGGAACAAACCAAGCATCGCATCGGCTTTTGACGCGTTATTACTGTCTTCATCCAAAATTTGCTGAAGCCGAGTTCTAATTAGGTCGATTTCGTGTTCGACGAAGCCACGCCCTTCTTCGTCACCTTGACCATCTTCTGGTGCATTATCAAAGTGCAAAAACAACATGTCACCATCGAGTTGAGTCCCTATCAACCTCTCTGGCAGCCATGCTTCTCCCATCACAATGTCTGGGTCTGTGTCTGCGGGTAAATGATTCAAGGTAGAGATGAGTTCTGATGCTTTCACTTTTTACTTCATTATGTTTGATTTAGAACTAAGCTAGAGTTTAAGCGCTTGTTGTAATGGTAAAATATTCGCAAACAAGCTCACCTAGTCGTGCAATATTAATATGATCTTGGGACTCAAACTGTCACGAGGATGACAACATTTGCCATTGTAACGGCTATCATCAGCAGAACATAAGCTTTTAATGGCAAATCATTGATGTTTGCCTGCTTCTCAACCAACATTTTTCGAACTCATGAAGAGATTAATTCTAACAACACTCGCTTTACCTTTAGCTGCGGCAGTTTCTTCTGCGCATGGTGCAGACGAACAAACGTGGGGGATTGCTGCGATGTATCGCACAGCATCGATTCCGTTTTACACCGCCGATAATGACTCTACGGTGAGTACATTTGTACCAATGATGTTCTTTGAAAACGAACATGTGTATATCAATGGCATTGAAGGTGGCGCTTTTTTGTATAACGAGAGTGATTCCGACTGGCGCGCGAGCGCACTCATGCGATTGAGATTTGTCGATATTCCCATGTCGCTACAAAATGCTAATGAAGGGGACAGAGTCGATTTCGGTGGGCAAGTGCGTTATAGCATTAACGACACTTGGCGCGCAGAAGTAGAGTTGATGACGGACGACGAACTCCAGTTTCACTCTAATTACCGCCTTGCTGCCAATTATGTATTTGGTGATTGGGAATTAGAGCCATCGATTACGATTCGATACAAAGACGCTGATTTCAATAGTGAATATTATTCCTTTAAGGATATTACTGGCGAGAGAATTGGAGCTGGGCTTGACACCAATCTTGGTATTAAAGCGCGTTACCATGTAACTTCAAATTTGTATTTATTGGGTGAGACGAGTGTTACTCGCTTAGATGATAACGCCTACAACAGTCAGCTTGTAGAAGATCGATATCAGGGAGAAGTGTTTGTCGGTTTTGGCTTTTTCAACGATAAAAGCAAAGCTCCGAAACCGACACTGAGCAATAAAGCATATCTACGTATTGCGCATGGTTGGGCGACGCCTTCGAACATCGGTGAAATATTTAGCTTTGAGAGAGAAAAAGACCCATACGACAATCAACTTACTTCATTGTTTTATGGGCATCCATTAACGGATGAGCTGTTTGGTTTTCCTCTTGATATTTATTTAACGCCAGGGTTGGTTCATCACTGGTCGTCCAGTGTTCAGTCTGCGAGCACAGAATACGTCATGGCGATTAAGGCTTATTATACGGTTAATTGGCCTACGACTTGGCGATTTGGTGTAGCGGAAGGTGTGTCATACATTGATAGCATTACCTATATTGAAGGCACAGAAATGGAAGACAAGGGTTATACACCAAGCAAGTTGCTCAACTACTTAGATTTCTCGTTTGATGTCAATGTAGGCGATCTCTTCAACCAAAAGAGCTGGAACAATATGTGGGTGGGCTATTCATTGCATCACCGCTCGGCGATTTTTGAAAGCGCTTCCCAGTTTGGGCGAATTAAAGGTGGGAGTAACTACAATACTATTTATTTCCAGTTCGAGTTTTAGCGCATCGCGAGATGCATATAAGTCGGATTTGCAACTGACTTATTTATCGCCCATTATGAGTAATGATGAATAATACTATGCTGCTTTCAACGAGAAATTTCGTATATCGTGCCAGAGTTAAGGCTGTTTGTGATGCATCTGATGAATCGGATGGGATGAGCACCATGAGTATCGACTCCTCATTCAATCTTCAAATTGAAGCGATAAATTGTACCAACGCTGAATTTGCCAAACGCTTTTTTGCCATTCACGGAGAAGGGCACTTGGAGGGCGATGAATGGTTGGTGTTGTACGTCAACTCTCTTGACGTTAAGGCGGGAGACAATATAGAAATCCGTAGCGATGTCGCGTTTAATGCGATGATCGAGAATATGATAAGCGAAGCTGAGCGGTCTTTAGAAAAAGTCTACCTTGATGCAATACGCAACTTGGAGAAAGTGAATCGTTTTTGACGATGTAAGAGACCCTATAAATACGATTAAGGCATCAGGATCCAAAAAGGGATTGGCGCGAACCAATCCCTTTTGTATTCTGGTTTATTCTAACTTACGCCATTGTTGCAAGTTGGCTTTGCGCTTCTGAAATGCCTTTTGCAGCCGCATCTTCACCCATGTTTAGCGCTTCTGCGTAAACAAATTCCACATCAGTGATTCCTACAAAACCCAGCACAGTGCGTAGGTATGGCGTAACGTTGTCAGTTGGTGAATCTTTATGGATACCACCGCGAGTCGTTACTACAATCGCCTTTTTACCTTCAATCAAACCTTGAACGCCGTTTTCTGTGTATTTGAATGTCACGCCTGCACGAGCAATCAAATCAATCCAGTTTTTAAGCTGAGTCGGGATGGTGAAGTTGTACATTGGAGCGGCAATAACCAAAGTGTCTGCGGCCTTTACTTCTTCAAGAAGGGTGTCAGACAAGTCGACCACCGCTTGCTGTTCTTGTGAAAGATCTTCCGTAGCGCGCAGTGCAGTCGCAACGGCGAAGTCCAAAACAGGTAGAGGGTTTGCAGCCAAATCACGAACAGTAAGCTTGTCTTGGTCTACATTTTTGATGAAGTTTTCAACCAATTTGTTTGATTGAGAGTAATCGCCAAGGATGCTTGATTTTAGAGCTAGTACACGAGACATAATGGTTATTCCTTAAATAAGTGCTTTCGACTATGGGAGCTATTATAAGCAACGTAAGTGAGTTCAAAAGCCTAGCGATTCGCTGAACATGTTCGAAAAAATTGAATGAGCTTTCGGTTATCTTGTTACAGATCTTGTGTGATACAATCCGCGCAGTTTTTGTAATGAAAAGAATAGGAAACGCTTTGACTTCGTCACAGCCCCCAAAAAAGAATCTAGCTGAAGAGCAAGCGACACCGTCAAATGGTGCGCAAAAAGCGACAGCGAAACAAGCTCAAACACCTCAGGCTCAAGTGAATAGTGCTGCATCTCTGCGTAAAGCGCTGAATCAGTGCATGATGCGCGACCGTTTCCGCTTGAGTAAACGTATTTCTGGTGCAAGCAAAATTAAGAAGGACGCAGCGCGTAATGCTGTGTTCGACGAAATCGCATTAGACATCGCCCAATCCATGATGGTTGTGGAGCAACGTAGTAGCTACAAACCAACGATTGAATACCCTGAAATTCTTCCAGTCAGCCAAAAACGCGACGATATTGCGAAAGCGATCGAAGAAAACCAAGTGGTTATCGTCGCGGGTGAAACCGGTTCAGGTAAAACCACTCAGCTACCCAAAATCTGTGCTGAGCTTGGTCGCGGTAAATTTGGTCTGATTGGTCATACTCAGCCTCGTCGTCTTGCAGCGCGTTCGGTTGCTAACCGTATTGCCGAAGAGATGGAAACCAAGCTTGGTGAGTTTGTTGGTTACAAGGTTCGATTCAACGATCAGATCTCTGAAAATACCCAAATCAAATTGATGACGGACGGTATCTTGCTAGCTGAAATTCAGCATGACCGTTTCTTGAATCAATACGACACCATCATTATCGATGAAGCGCACGAGCGCAGCCTCAACATCGATTTCATCTTGGGTTACTTGAAAGAGTTGCTGCCACGTCGTCCTGATTTGAAAGTGATCATCACGTCGGCAACCATCGACCCAGA
>NZ_JAWOVM010000006.1:0-120599 GCF_033339895.1 Vibrio sp. 1751 | reverse complement strand
TCAAATCCGCTGTGTGTATATTGAGATAAGTTATCATTTAGTGGAAAGAAAACATGCAAGTATACGGCTGTTGTGAACTGGTTCGTGAGCTTTATGCTCAGATTGGTAGTGGCGATCAAGCTTATATTCCCCAAGCAATTTCATGTGCAGTTAAAGTACTGAACGATGTTGCAGCGGATGAGTCCCTGCCTAAAGAAGTGCGTGAAAAAGCGGCATTTGCTGCGGCAAACCTACTGATTTCAGATTTTGAGGATAAGTAATGAATCTAGCGAACTTTGAATCCATGGATCCTGTCATGCTGATGAGCATTGTGAATATGAAGCTACGCGACGACTTCGGTGGTGACTTAGATAAACTGGTGGCTTTCTTCGATATCGAACGCACAGCACTGGAGACAAAACTGGCTTCTGCTGGTTTTGACTTTCTTCCAGAAGCAGGACAATTCCGTTAATCAACACCATTCTTGGCGGATAACCGAAACGAGAATAACCAATATGAAAAAGGGCTTGATGAGTTACCATCAAGCCCTTTTCTTTTATTCGATAGGCGTCTCGGTTAGCCAAATGAAGCCCAGATGACTGTCGCCACAAGAATTGGACATACAAACTTCACATACGCAGGCCATAACTTACCAAACCAACCTTGCGTAAACTCCGGGCAACCTTGCTCAAGCTCTTTGATTTTTGAGTTGCGATTCCATACCCAACCACCAAATAAGCAGAATAAGAGCGCAGCGGTTGGTTGTAGATACTGAGTAGCAACCGTCGCGACCATACCAAATAGAGCACCAAAATTATAAACAATCACCACACTGAACAAAGCAATGAGACCACCTAAAACCCAGCTCGTTGCGCTACGCTTGGTGTTGAAACGCTCACTCACTAAAGCCACTGGACACTCTAACATTGAAATGGAGGACGTTAGCGCCGCAATCGTCAGCAATAAGAAGAACACAATAGAGAATAATTGACCAAGCAAACCTAAACTATCAAACATTAGTGGCAATACCGTAAACACTAACGTATCTGAGCTTAATAGAGAGCCATCTTCTGCATAGATTTGAACGCCCTTTTGCATTGCCACAAACATCGCTGGCATCACCACTAATCCTGCAATGAAAGCAACGGCAGTATCTACCATGGTCACGTTCATCGCCATCTTTGGTAGGTTTTCTTTCTTACTCAAGTAAGATCCGTAAATCAACATTGAGCAGCCACCGATCGTAAGCGAGAAGAAGCCCTGTCCCATTGCAGCAAGAATCAACTTGCGGTCCCATACCTTTTCAAAATCCGGCACTAGGTAATGTTTCAGACCTTCCATCGCACCGTTTTGCGTCATGATGTAAGCAAATAGCAGAGCAAACAGAACAAACAATGCTGGCATCAAACGTGTGGACCACTTCTCAATACCTTGTTTTACGCCACCTTGTACGATGAGAATCGTCAGTACATAAAAAGTAATGGTTCCGAACAAGTTACGTTCAACACTAAAGCCCTTTAGCCATTGAGTTGCAGCTTCTAACCCCATTAGATCTGTGATTGCACCCAGTAAAAAGCAGATCAACCAACCACCAACAATTGAATAAAACGCTAAGACAGCGCTTGGTACGCTTAAACCAATCCAACCCACAATGCCGCCGAGCTTTTTACCGGCAGGGTTATCTGTGATTGCACGCATACTGTCTACAGGGTTGGCTTGACCATGGCGACCAATCGCCATTTCAACCACCAGCATCGGAAATGCGACGATAAGAATCATCACCAAATAAACTAACAGGAAAGCACCGCCACCATTACTGGCTGCTTGAGTTGGGAAGCCCCAAATATTGCCAAGGCCAACTGCGGCACCTGCGGCAGCTAAGATGAACCCGAGACGAGAGCCAAAATGCTCGCGAGGCTGAGAAGAGGTTTGCTGTGTCATACTACTCACACAAAAATATCATTGAACTAGCTAACTAGTACACTATAGCAATATTCACTATTCAACAAGAGCACCTCGGTTAAATCCTCGACAGTTGAAACAATTTGTAGTCATTCAGCTTGTAAATTTTAACGTACATCTCATATTCATCGCTCAAAAGCCTCGCGACTGTTGTTCGTTTTACGTGGCTGAATTTTACCAATCCTTCTGCCGTGAAGTGAGCCGAAAAATAATGAGCTCTGGTGTAAGGGACGAACTGTTCCTCGTGATACTGTGTCGAAAAGCAGAATCTTGTGCTTCGCTTTTTCCCCCTAATGTCTATTTATCAGCTAGTTATTACTCTGTTCTCATTTATACCCATGATTCAAGGAGAGGAAAATGAAGGTCACCCTACTTCACGGAGCGATGGTTGTAGCACTCAGCGCCAGCTACCAAGCTCAAGCCTATAACTGTCAAAGTCTACCCGACTGGGACAGCACTGCGACTTATACATCGGGCGCTTTAGTAAAAACGCAAGGAGCCGCTTATGAGGCTGCATATTGGACGCAAGGCAATGATCCCGTTACCAACTCAGGATCTTGGGAAGCATGGAAAGCGTTAGGGCAATGTGATGGTGGAAGCAACAATTTATCACCAACGGTGTCGTTCTCCTCTCCAATAAACAACGCACAAATTCCCGAAGGCAGTGCGATCACTTTGTTAGCCAACGCAGCTGACGAAGATGGCCAAATCACACAAATTGAGTTTGTTGCAGGCAACCAAACCGTTGCTGTGGTAACTCAAGCACCATTCGAAGCTTCTTGGACAGCTATTGAAGGGATCTCGCAATTGACCGCAATTGCGACAGATAATGAGGGAGCTGTTAGCACCACGACGATTTCTATCCAAGTTCAACCACAAGTCGAATTACCGCCACCAAGCATTTCATTGACAAGCCCAGTAGGCACAGAAGTGCTTAATGTAGGCGATAACCTAACCGTAGCCGCTCAAGCTGACGATATTGATGGTGTGGTCACACAAGTTGAGTTCTTCGTAAACAATCAATCTGTCGCCATTGATACTAGCGCACCTTACGAATATCAATGGACCGCTAGTCCAGGTACATACTCGTTCAAAGCACAAGCGACTGATGATACAAACCTCGCAACGATGAGCCAAGAAGTAGCGCTGGTTATTAGTAATTCAGAAACCGGAACGGGCGGATGTGCAGATGCAGTACCTTATGTGGCAGGCACAAGTTATCAAGCTGGCGACCTGGTTTCTCACTTCAACCAAAAATATCGTTGTGATGTTGCTGGTTGGTGCTCCTCGGATGCGACATGGGCTTACGAGCCTGGTGAAGGGCTATACTGGCAAGATGCTTGGAGTGGCCTAGGTGCTTGTTCGACACCACCGCAAGTTACCATTACGGCACCAACGGATGGACAAGTCGTGCTCGCTGGCAGCAATAACGAAATCACGGCAAACGCAAGCGATGCTGATGGCACAGTCACGCAAGTTGAGTTTTTTGCGAACAACACCAGCTTAGGGGTCACCACTCAAGCGCCATATTCCGTTACTTGGAACGCCACACTTATTGGCGCTAACCAGCTTAAAGCCGTCGCAACCGATAATGATAACAACACGTCAGAGTCCCTGGTTGGTGTGGAAGTCAGCGATAAAGATTTGGTCGTCTCTCTGACTTCACCAAGCAGCGGTCAGACCGCCGGATTAGGCAAAAGCCTCGCATTAAGCGCCGATGCAACGTCTTTAACTTCAGGCATTAAACACGTTGATTTCATGATCAACGGCTCTATTGTTGCAACCGATACCACGGCACCTTACACAGCCAACTGGACACCAACTGCACTTGGTAACTTTACAGTTAGCGCCCAAGCTGTGGATTTGTCAGGAAGCAATGCATTGTCTGACGCCGCAGCAATAACGGTGGTTGAGCAAGTAGATAAACGCCATAAACTCATCGGTTACTGGCACAATTTTGTAAATGGAGCGGGCTGTCCAATTCGTCTAGCGGATATGGCTGATGCTTGGGATGTGATTGATATTGCCTTTGCTGAAAATGATCGCAACAGTGATGGCACCGTGCACTTTAATCTATATTCAGGCGATATTTACAGCGATTGTCCAGCACTCGATCCAACACAATTCAAACAGGACATGGCAGCGCTTCAAGCTAAAGGTAAGAAGTTTGTTCTCTCTCTTGGCGGCGCAGAAGGCACGATTACGCTGAATACCGACCAAGATGAAGCCAACTTTGTCTCTAGCCTAACAGGTCTTATCGCTGAGTGGGGCTTTGATGGTCTAGATGTGGATTTAGAGAGTGGTTCTAACTTAGTTCATGGCTCGCAAATTCAAGCTCGCCTTGGTCGTGCTTTGCTTCAAATAGAGCAAAACATGGGTGGCGATATGTACCTAACCATGGCGCCTGAGCACCCTTATGTTCAAGGCGGCTATGTGGCTTACAGCGGTATTTGGGGAGCTTACATTCCTGTGATAAACGAGACACGCAGCACGCTCGACTTGCTTCACGTCCAGTTATATAACAACGGCGGTTTGCCAAACCCATACCTGCCAGGCAGTGCACCAGAAGGCTCTGTGGATATGATGGTAGCGCAATCTAAAATGCTTATCGAAGGTTTTGAGTTGGCCGACGGCACTCAATTTGCACCATTGCGCGATGATCAAGTCGCAATCGGTTTACCTTCAGGTCCTAGCTCGGCAAATTCAGGGCAGGCTCCAACACAGAATATTATCAACGCACTAGATTGTTTAACCAAAGGCACTTCATGTGGCACCGTTAAACCAGCGTACCATTACCCGAATTATGCAGGAGTAATGACATGGTCTATCAACTGGGATCAGCATGATGGCTTTAACTTCTCAAAACCTGTCGGCGATAAACTCACCGAGATGAATGCGCAATAAGCTATCAAAGAATAAGCGAGTAAAACGCAAAGAGAGCACAATAGTGCTCTCTTTCTTTATCTCATCGAGTTTTTACTTTTTAATGAGTAATTAAATCGTAAATACTCGGTAATCTTTTAGCTCAGGGATTTTCTTCAACAGATCGTTTTCTTGCCCTGCCATGTCATCCAGCGAATCGCACAAGTCTTCTGCTTGTTGTTCTACCTCTTTCGAATGCTCGGCTAAACGCTCTTCTACTTTCGCGCTGAGTTCAGCCATACTCTCTGATAATGCAGTGAGGTTTATCCCTCCCTCTTCCTTCATTTTTTTCGATAAAGCATCCAACGAACTGGCTAAAAACTCTTTATTGAAGATCTCTTGTGCTTTTGCAAAGTCTTCAGTCCACCCTTGTGTCATAGACTCAAAACTCTCCGCAGGCAGGATGAAATCACCATCTTTGTAGTAACGTGATTCAACATCAGCGAAAAAGTCCTTTACTGCGACTTTTACATTATCAAACGCACCAGGTGCATCGAGGCTTTCCGCAACATCATCAATAATATCATTCGCAAGCGCTAAACCATCACTCGCCAATTGCTTTGCTTGTGGAATATACGCGTTCATTTTTTCGCGATAGTCTTCAATTGCCGCTTTTTGGTCGGCATTGAGTTCAATTAGCTCACCTTTGATGAAGAGGTTGTTATCCTCATCCACGACAACTTTATCACCTGTCGTTTGGCGAATTTCCAAGCTTTGCCCATCCATACGGACTTCATTATTGATGTCCACACGACACTGCGCTGCATAACCAGTAGCACTGACCATCAGCAATGAGAGTGTAAAAAGCTTTTTCATGTCATTCTCTTTTATTTAACATTACTCGTGTTAAACATAACACTGAGTGATACATGAGATGTCAGCAAATCGTCACGACTTCGTAACAAGTTGTTTTATCTCCTATTTTCACGTCAACCTCATCACCCTCTTCTTTCCCGAACAACGCTCGACCCAGAGGAGATTTGGCTGTTAAGACAAAGACTTCCAGAGTCTGATATTGAACAGTCAAACCACCAGAGCAAGGGCCTACAAAGAAGTGCTTTTCGATCAAATTCTCATCTGCGAGAACAACGTAAGCACCAACACCAACAGGCGCATTCTTAAAGTTACGAGTCACTAAAGAACGATATTGACGCAACTCCTCTTCACTATCTTGAATTCGCATGGCTTGTCCATGAGCAAGATACGCGGCTTCAAGTGCCAATGTATCGTACTTGTGCTCGGGAACAGTTTCTTCATCTGTGGCGGCATCGATAGCTCGCTGAGCCGATGAATGGGCAACTTGAAGTTTTTCTTCCAGATGTTGGATGATAATTTGGACTAAGTCAGCTTTGTTCATACTTTTAGGACGCGCGTTTAGTATTCGGGGTGTGTTAATGTAGCCAAGTTTACCATCAAAGAAAGGTTTCCCTATTATGCAAAGTGACTCGCTGCATCAAACACTTCAATCTGTATTTGGTTTTGACTCATTACGCCAAGGTCAGCAACCCGTTATTGAAGCCGTTATGAATGGTTACTCTGCTGCGGCAATCTTTCCTACAGGCTCGGGGAAGTCACTCTGTTATCAACTACCTGCAACCATATTACCCAACCTTACGTTGGTGATCTCTCCGTTGTTGGCGTTAATGAAGGATCAACTGAGCTTTTTACAAAGTAAAGGAATCGCGGCCGCTTCTATCGATAGCAGTCAAAGTAGAGAAGAAGCACAACAGGTCATGGCTGGCGTGAAGAATGGACAAATCAAAATCTTGATGATTTCTGTTGAGCGACTAAAAAATGAGCGTTTTCGTGAATTCATTCGCCAAGTACCGATTTCTTTGATGGTCATTGATGAAGCGCACTGTATTTCCGAATGGGGGCATAACTTTCGTCCAGATTATCTCAAACTACCGCAATATCAACGTGAACTGAACATCCCACAGTCTTTACTTCTCACCGCAACGGCAACGCCTGCAGTTATTGAAGACATGCAAAAAAAGTTCGATATTTCCAGTGAACATATTACCGTTACAGGCTTCTACCGCTCTAATCTGGATATCTCGGTCATCCCGTGTGAGGAAACAAAGAAACAAGAACAGCTCAGTGAGATCATCGCCTCTTCACCTAAGCTTCCGACCATCGTATACGTGACGCAGCAGCAAACAGCAGAACGAGTAGCAAAGCCATTAATCCATATTGGCATTAACGCTCACGCATACCACGCTGGCATGAAAAGCGACGTTCGTGAACAAATCCAACAGCAGTTCATGGATGGCCAAATTGACTGTATTGTTGCAACGATTGCATTTGGTATGGGGGTCGATAAATCTGATATTCGCCGCGTCATTCACTTCGACTTACCCAAATCAATCGAGAACTACGCACAAGAGATTGGACGTGCAGGCAGGGACGGGCAACGCTCTGAGTGCATTCTGCTAGGCAATACGTCCGGCTTAACGGTGTTGGAGAACTTTGTCTATGGTGACACACCAGAATTTACGTCAATTAACTATGTAGTCGAGCAAGCGAAAGAACATGCTCCACAATGGGAGGTAGTGCCACTGCGTTTGTCGCGTGAAAGTAATATCCGCCAATTGCCACTCAAAACCTTGTTGGTTTATTTGGAGCTACATAACGTCATTGAAGCAAAGTACAGTTACTTTGCGGAATATCGGTTTAAGTTTTTGCACGATCAGCAATTTATTGTGAATCAATTTCAAGGCGAGCGACGTCAATTTGTGGAGGCTATTTTCTCTTGCTCACAAAAAGCCAAAGTGTGGTGCCAAGTTGATCTAGAAGCGCTATGGATGAACTATCAATCGGAACGCAACCGAGTTGTCGCAGCGCTCGACTATTTTCACCAGAACGGCTGGATAGAACTAGAGAGCAAACAACTGACGGACGTGTACTCAGTTATGCCAACCAAACAGAGCTCGGATGTTTTAATCCAACAACTGTCTGAACTGTTCCAATCCAAAGAAAGCAAAGATATCGAAAGAATCCACACCATGCTGCACTTGTTCCAGTCCGAGCACTGTTTGAGCTCACAATTGGCGAACTACTTTGCGGATCACGATGCACCAAAGCAATGTGGTCACTGCTCCGTGTGTCGTGGTCACGTCGCCACATTCACAGCACCAGAACCTGAAGATATTGAACAATCTCAAGTATCGATATGGGCGCAGGAGTTTATTCAGCTTTCCCCATCGGCCATCAGTAATGATGCCGTTGCTCGCTTCTTGTGCGGAATCAGCACTCCTTTGATTAGCCAGCTAAAAGCCTCAAAGCTAGCAGGTTATGGTGCAATGGCAAACGTAAGTTTTGAGCAGGTATTAACGCAGGTAGAAACGGTAAGGGCCTAAAAAAAGCTCAATTGACGCGCTTGGTCTTCGGGCTTGAGCATCACGTTCAAGCCTAAAAGGCGAATTTCCCGTCCATTTTGGCGTTTAAGAATATCTCTTAGCAAGATCTTGAAGTCCTCAAGCTCTAATTGCGGATGGATGTGCTCAATTGTTGTCAGTTGAAAATCGGCAAATTTGACTTTAATACCTTGTTTAATAATCGACTTATCTGGGCTTGCACGCTCTAAACGTTTCTCGAGTTCAGGATAAAGTTTCTCCTCAATCACTTGCCAACATTCACCATAGGTTGCGATGTTCTGGCTGAATGTCCTTTCCACACCGACGGACTTTCTCTCGCGTTCAACAACGACTTCTCGATTATCAATTCCATGGCTTCGCTGCCATAAGGAGGCACCCTGACGACCAAACTGCCTCAACAACTCTCGATAGTCACTGTTTTTAATGTCCTCACATCGATAAAAACCGGCTTGGTGGAGCTTCTCAAGACTCACCTTCCCCACGCCAGGAATATTCTCTAACGGAAGACTATCGATAACCTCTTGGACTTTCTCTGGCGGAATCACAAACTGACCGTTGGGCTTGTTCATGTCTGACGCGACCTTGGCAAGAAACTTAATCGGAGCAATGCCCGCCGATGCCGTCAACCCAAGTTCACTCCAGATATCACGGCGAATTGACTCTGCGATCAACGTTGCGGAGCCACGGCAAGCTGTCGAGTCCGTGACATCGAGGTATGCTTCATCCAATGAGAGAGGTTCAATGATAGGCGTATAACGCTCAAAAATAGCACGAATCTGCTGAGAGACTTGCTTATATACATGCATTCTACCGGGCACAACCAACAAATGAGGACAGAGTTGCAGCGCGCGCGCCGTTGACATTGCACTGCGAACACCATATTTACGCGCATCATAATTACAGGTGCTAATCACTCCACGCTGCTTTTCATGTCCGCCAACAGCGAGTGCAATGCCACGGTAACTGGGGTTATCTCTCATCTCTACGGCAGCATAAAAACAATCCATATCGACATGAATAATTTTTCTAATTCGATCTGACATAGCCATCAAAGCACTGTTCAAAAAAACAGTATAAATCAAATCTACCTGAAGAGAAATGGGCGTGTTTAAGCGAACGTCAATCTCGAAGCATTACGTCCAATTGATCGACCAATTCGGCCCAATCTGCATCTTCTTCGATGGCTTGTTTTAGAAAGTTCGCCTGTGACATCGTCCAAAAGCTAGCTTCATGTAAAGGCGCAGAATCTCTTTTGTGTCGATGTTGATTAATAAAATCTTTCATTTCTTGAGGAGAGCTACCGAGGCCCAGTTGTTGAAATAGCTCAGCCATACCATGTTGATGCATTTCCATACTACTTTCTCCCTACGTTAGCTAAACATAATTATATAACTAAGACAGGAATAATGATGTGATGTTAACGGATGCGTGTCAAACATTTGGGTAGTTGTTCTACTTTTGGTTGACATGTGTTTTTTGATGGCGATAAGTTTAATTTTAGTTATCATTGATTTTAAACAATTAATTTTGGGGACTGCGCTTGAGTAATAAGATTCTGGTTGTTGAAGATAGTCGTGCGTTTAAAAACTTTCTTTGCCAAACAATAAGCCAAGCTGGTTATGAGGTCATCGCAGCAGAAAGCTACGCGGAGGCAAAGAACTTGTTATCTTCAGCACAGGACCTCTTCTGTGCGGTTTTAGACTATTGTTTACCGGATGCTCAAGATGGCGAGATTATTGACCTCGTTTTGGAACATGGTCATCGTGTCATTGTTTTAACGGCTCGATTTCAAGAAGACACTCGCGAAAAGATGCTCGCAAAAGGTGTCCTCGACTATATTTTGAAAGACAGCATGGCGTCCGTTTCCTATCTATTACCACTCCTCAAGCGACTAACCAACAATCAACAACACAAATGTTTAGTCGTTGATGATTCACACACCGTAAGAAGACACATTGCCCAACTTTTGGAGCATCAATATATTCAAACGTTGGAAGCTGACAATGGGCAAAAAGCCCTAGAGCTTGTCGAGCAAAATCCAGATATCACTCTCATTTTAACCGACCATGACATGCCCGTTAAAGATGGCATTACGATGGTGCGTGAATTACGTCGGAAGTGGGATAAAAATCAATTAGCCATTCTCGGCTTGTCGGGTAGTAACTCTAAGACAATGACGGCTAGGTTTCTAAAAGCAGGGGCCAATGACTTTTTATACAAGCCATTTAATCAAGAAGAATTTTTTTGCCGTATTCACCAACTGTTAGATATCAAAGACGCAACATCTGAACTGTTTAAAATGGCAAATCAAGATGCGCTAACGGGCTTATGGAACCGCCGCTTTCTGTTTGAGCAACCCCATGTAGAAAACGCTCAAAGAAACATCGCGATGCTTGATATCGATTTCTTTAAGCAAGTAAATGATACACACGGACATGAGGGTGGCGATGCTGTGTTAGTCATGATAGCGAATATTCTAAAAATCTATTTTCCAAATGATATTGTCGCTAGGCTTGGTGGCGAGGAGTTTTGTATTCAAGCCAGTGGCGACTATGACGGCTTTCTAACACGCTTAGAACAAATGAGACAGCGCATAGAAAAAACGCCAATAACTTATTTGGACAAAAACATTCTTGTGACCGCGAGTATTGGTGTAAGCAACATCGAGGGGGAGCTGGAACAACAAATAAAAGTGGCGGATGAGCGACTTTACATGGCCAAAGAGAACGGACGTAACCAAATCATTTCTTCGTCCTAATGACTATCAGTGTGGTCTTGCTCTGTAACATGAGAGAAAGAAACAACAAAACACGGTATTGGGCTCTTTCTCGGACATCTGAGCTTTGGTTAGCTGCCTAAAAATAAAGCTCAGCAGAACGCTGAGCTTTATCACTTTCTTAGTACGATTAACCAATACTAAGCAATTCTATCTTTTTCCCACGCCGCCAATTTCTCAGCACGCGCAGCCTCGCGCGCTTCACGTTTTTTACGCGCATCGCAGGGTTCTGGACAATTACACACTTTTTCGATGCCAACTGCCCCTAAGCCACCACAGCTACCTTTCACGACTTTCTTTTGGAAAATGTATCCGACAGCCATTGCAGTGATTACCGCGACAAACACAGCAAAGGTAATTAGAAATGTATTCATAAAAACATGCTCACTTCTGTTGTTATTTCTTCATGAATGGCTTGTATGCTTCCGAAGCCAACTCTTTAAAACCATCTTCCGTTTTCACAATCATGAAAACAGGAATATTATTTTCGTTCGCAATTGCCATGCCTTTGTCTTCACCTAGCACCATAAGACCAGTTGCAAGACCATCAGCAGTCATCGACGATTTATCTAATACCGTTACAGACACCACTTTATGATGAATTGGTTTGCCTGTTCGTGGATTAATAATATGAGAGTATCTCACACCATTACTCTCAAAGTAATTACGATAGTCACCACTTGTTGCAATTGCCATGTCGCCTGGTTCAATAATTTCTTGAATTGAACGTTCATCAACGGTTGGTTTTTCAATTGCGATACGCCAAGGCACACCTTCACGATTGACACCTTTGAGACGCATTTCACCGCCAACTTCGACCATAAAGTTCTGTACCCCTTCAGATTGAAGGTAGTCAGCAACCACGTCAACCCCCCAACCTTTCGCAATCGTCGATAGGTCGACGTACAAGTTAGGAAGGTCTTTGGACAGTGTATTACCATCAACAGATAGGTGGTGAATACCGGTATTTGCTTTGCGAGCAGCGAGTTCTTCATCGGTTGGAACTACATCTGGACGAGCTTCTGGACCAAACCCCCACAGGTTAACTAGAGGGCCGACCGTCACATCCAATGCACCTAAAGTAAGACCGTTAAGGCGAATTGCTTCTTTCACTACCGTTGCAGTTTGTGTCGAAACTGTAAATGGCTCGCTCGTTTGATGCTGATTAAAACGACTTAACTCTGAGTCGTCACGATAGGTCGACATTTGGTCATTAACCTCTTCCAATAAGCGATCAATTTCTGTCTGCATCGCTTTTGGCGTTGGAATACCATCTTGCTCGATATACTTGATGTTGTAAGAAGTCCCCATGGTAGGGCCACTTAAATGAATTTGATCGGCAGGCTGCTCACAGCCAGCCAAAATCAATAGAGAAGCAAATGCAACAAGCCACTTTTTCACTTGTTAACTCCCAATGTTGTTGAATTGATATGGGAAATAGGATCAATCCTTTCAATCCGATTACCTATATCAACTGTTGAGTATCAGTTTTATGTCTATAAAAAATAATGGCTAGCTCTCTTGGAGAGCTAGCCATAGATTCAATCACTTGGAGGAATTAACCACCGAAGTCATCTAGTAGGATGTTTTCATCCTCTACACCTAGATCTTTTAGCATGCCGATTACAGCAGCGTTCATCATAGGTGGACCACACATGTAGTATTCACAGTCTTCTGGCGCTTCGTGATCACGTAGGTAGTTCTCGTAAAGAACGTTGTGAATAAAGCCAGTGTAACCATCCCAGTTATCTTCTGGAAGTGGATCAGACAGTGCACAGTGCCATACGAAGTTGTCATTCTCAGCTTGTAGCATATCGAAGTCTTCTACGTAGAACATTTCACGCTTAGAACGTGCGCCGTACCAGAAAGACATCTTACGCTTAGAGTGCAGACGCTTAAGTTGGTCGAAGATGTGTGAGCGCATTGGAGCCATACCAGCACCACCACCAACGAATACCATTTCTGCATCTGTATCTTTCGCAAAGAACTCACCAAATGGACCAGAAATAGTACACTTGTCGCCTTCTTTTAGAGACCAGATGTACGAAGACATGATGCCTGGTGGTACGTCTGGGTTGTTCGGCGGCGGAGTTGCGATACGAACGTTAAGCATGATGATACCGTGCTCTTCTGGGTAGTTAGCCATAGAGTATGCACGAATGGTCTCTTCATTAACTTTAGACTCGTAACGGAAAAGGTTGAACTTCTCCCAGTCTTCACGGTATTCCTCAGGAATATCGTAGTCTGCGTATTTCACGTGGTGAGCAGGAGCTTCAATCTGGATGTAACCACCAGCACGGAAAGGTACTGATTCGCCATCTGGAATTTGTAGCTTAAGCTCTTTGATGAATGTCGCTTTGTTATCGTTAGAGATAACAGTACATTCCCACTTCTTAACGCCGAAGATTTCTTCAGGAAGCTCGATATCCATGTCAGTTTTCATTGCAACCTGACACGCTAGACGCTCACCTTCACGCGCTTCACCTTTAGTAATATGGTCAAGCTCGGTTGGTAGGATGTCGCCACCACCTGATTTAACTTTTACGCGACACTGACCACATGAGCCACCGCCACCACAAGCAGAAGATACGAATACGCCAGCACCTGCTAGAGCACTCAGTAGCTTACCACCTGGTTGTGTAACGATCGCCAGAGAAGGGTCATCGTTCACAGAAATTGTAATGTCACCTGTTGGTACAAGCTTAGACTTAGCGAAAAGAATCACTAGTACTAGTGCTAGTACGATCAGAGTAAACATCACTACACCAAGAATAATGTCCATTGACTATTCCTTAATTGTTGCGGTTTACCCGACTTACAGTTGAACACCAGAGAAAGACATAAAGCCTAACGCCATAAGACCTACAGTGATAAATGTGATACCAAGACCACGTAGACCTGGAGGTACGTCAGAGTACTTCATCTTCTCACGGATACCTGCAAGAGCAACGATTGCTAGCATCCAGCCCACACCAGAGCCGAAACCGTAAACGATCGATTCAGCAAAGTTGTAGTCACGTTGTACCATGAAAGATACACCACCGAAGATTGCACAGTTTACTGTGATCAGCGGTAGGAAGATGCCTAGCGCGTTGTACAAAGGTGGGAAGAAACGGTCTAGGACCATCTCTAGAATCTGTACAAGTGCTGCAATTACACCGATAAAGGTGATGAAGTTTAGGAAGCTAAGGTCCACGCCCTCAACTAACGCGTTCTCTCTCAGAACTAGGTTGTATACCAGGTTGTTCACAGGAACAGCGATAGTCAGAACTACCACAACTGCAACACCTAGGCCGAAAGAGGTCTTAACCTTCTTAGATACGGCAAGGAAAGTACACATACCTAGGAAGAAAGACAGAGCCATGTTTTCGATGAAAATCGATTTAACTAACAGACTAATGTAATGTTCCATGACGTCCTTACTCCTTCGCTTCTACTTGTTCTGGTTTCAGAATACGGATTACCCAGATAAGGAAGCCGATTAGGAAGAATGCTGATGGTGCTAGTAGCATTAGGCCGTTAGGCTGGTACCAACCACCGTTGCTCACTAGAGGTAGAACTTCTAGACCAAATAGTTTGCCTGAGCCAAATAGCTCACGGAAGAAACCTACAGTGATAAGAACGAAGCCGTAACCTAGACCGTTACCAATACCGTCAATAAGAGATGGTACTGGCGCAGACTTCATTGCGAATGCTTCAGCACGACCCATTACGATACAGTTAGTGATAATCAGACCAACGAATACAGATAGCTGTTTAGAGATATCGTATAGGTAAGCTTTTAGCACTTGGTCTACCACGATTACTAACGATGCGATGATTGCCATCTGAACGATGATACGCACACTGTTAGGAATGTGGTTACGGATCAATGAAACAGAGAAGTTAGACAACGCAGTTACAAATGTTACCGCTAGTGTCATTACAAAAGCTGTTTCTAGTTTAGTTGTTACTGCAAGAGCAGAACATACACCAAGAACTTGTAGCGCGATTGGGTTGTTATCCAACACTGGCGCTAGGATGCTCTTTTTAACGTTTTGTGCACTAGACATTAGTTAAGTTCTCCGTCACGAACTTTTGCTAGGAAAGGACCAAAGCCCATATCACCTAACCAGAAGTCAAATGTGTGTTGAACACCATTACTAGTGAGCGTCGCTCCTGATAGGCCATCAACACCGTGCTCAGAACCTTGCGGTGCGCCGCCTTTCACGACCTTAATCGCTGGCTGGTGATCTTCATTGTACAATTTCTTGCCAATGAATTGATCGCGCCATGAAGGGTTCTCTACTTCACCACCAAGTCCAGGAGTTTCACCTTGCTCGTAGTAAGTAATAGCAGACACAGTGTTACCATCAGTTTCAACGGCTACAAAGGCATACATCATCGACCATAGTCCTTTACCGTGCATAGGCAGGATAACTTTTTGGACTTCATCTTGATCTTTTACAAGGTACACCACTGCTGTATTCGCGCGACGACGGATATCAGCTACGTCTTCTTCTGGTGTCAATGCGATTGAACGTTCTGCATCTTTTGATGCTTCACGTTGATCGTACGTAGATGCATTACCCTCAGTAAAGTTACCTGTTTCAAGGTCTACTAGACGAGGTTCGATGTACTCAGCAAATAGCTCTGGTACTTTCTTACCGTTTGCGTCAATGCCTGCAACTTCAACGATCTTTGATTGCTTATCTAGGACAGCGTTAGCTTTTTGCTTATCACGCAGACCTACTGCTGCTGTTGATACGATGATTGAACAAACAAGGCTCAACCCGATAACAACACCCAGCGTCTTTTTAATGCTGTCGTTATTACTTGCCATAGCGTGCTAGTCTCCGCTTGATGTTCTTCTCAATCACTACATGGTCGAACAGAGGTGCGAATAGGTTCGCGAATAGAATCGCCAGCATCATACCTTCTGGGTACGCTGGGTTAACTACACGGATCATCACACACATTGCACCAATCAGGATGCCGTACCACCATTTACCTTTGCTAGTAAATGACGCTGATACTGGGTCCGTTGCCATGAAGAACATACCGAATGCAAAACCACCTAGAACTAGGTGCCAGTGCCATGGCATATTAAACATTGGATTAGTGTCAGAACCGATCACGTTAAACAGAGTCGATACTGCGATCATACCGATCATCACACCCGCAATGATGCGCCATGAAGCGATTCGCATGTAAACGATCATCGCTGCACCGATCATTAGAGCTAGAGTCGATACTTCACCAATTGAACCAGGGATGTTACCGATGAACGCGTCCATCCAAGTGATAGGAGCGCCAGTTACTGTGTTAACTAGAGCACCGTTACCGCCTTGAGCCCATTGGCTAAGAGCAGTAGCACCAGAGAAGCCGTCAGCTGCAGTCCATACTACGTCACCCGAAATTTGCGCTGGGTAAGCGAAGAATAGAAATGCACGACCTGCAAGTGCAGGGTTAAGGAAGTTACGACCTGTACCACCGAAGATCTCTTTTGCTACAACAACACCAAATGTGATACCTAGCGCCGCTTGCCATAGAGGTAGCGTTGGTGGAACGATAAGTGCGAATAAGATAGAAGTTACAAAGAAACCTTCGTTAACTTCGTGCTTACGCACCATACAGAACAACACTTCCCAGAAACCACCAACAATAAATACTGTTGCGTAGATTGGCAGGAAGTAAGTCGCACCTAGTAGCATCTTACTGCCAACACCCGCTTCCGCACCGATAGTGCCGCCAAGCATTTCTGTTAGCCAGTAGTGCCAGTTACCTGCGATAACTGTCGCTAGTTGGTCACCAGCGTACATGTGGTTAAGTGCTGCAATAGCTTGGCCACCTGCGTTGTACATACCCCAGAACATTGCTGGGAATACCGCAAACCAAACCATGATCATGATACGTTTTAGGTCAACGCTATCACGAACGTGCGAGCTTTTATTTGTTACGATACCTGGTGTGTAAAAAACTGTTGCTACAGCTTCGTACAGGGCAAACCATTTTTCGTGTTTGCCACCAGGCTCAAAATGATGCTCGATGTCTTCAAGAAACTTTTTAAGAGCCATGAAAATTACCCTTCCTTCTCGATAGTATCTAGGCATTCACGAAGTAACGTACCGTACTCGTACTTACCTGGACATACAAAGGTACACAATGCTAGATCTTCTTCATCCAGTTCAAGCGCACCCAGTGCTTGAGCACTGTCTGTGTCGCCGGCACATAGATCACGAAGCAGCAAAGTAGGCTCCATATCTAGAGGCATTACGCGTTCGTAGTTGCCAATTGGAACCATTGAACGATCACTACCATTGGTCGTCGTTGTCATATTGAACAACTGACCTTTGAATACGTGACCAAGGAAAGAGCGAGTTACCGAGAACTTATTCTTACCAGGCATTGCCCAGCCAAATAGTTCTTTTTCACGGCCTTCACGTAATACAGAAACCTGTTGATGGTAACGGCCAAGGTATGCGTGTGGACCAGTTGCATGTGTACCTGTTAGTACTGAACCAGAGATCACACGAACTTCGCCAGGCATCAGCTCGTTATCTGTTAGGTCATCTAAGCTTGCACCCATTACGGTACGAACTAGACGAGGGTTATTCACAACTGGGCCAGCTAGAGACACAACACGATCTGTGCATAGCTCACCAGTTAGGAACAGCTTACCGAACGCGATAACGTCTTGGTAGTTGATGCTCCATGCCACATTCTCTGCATTTACTGGGTATAGGAAATGCATGTGGGTGCCAGCAAGACCTGCTGGGTGAGGGCCATCGAAGACATGTTCTTCTACGTTAGACTGTGAAGAACGTGGCAAGCTAGTGCCAGATTTACATACGTAAACCTTGCCTTCTGTCAGGGCTGAAAGAATGTCTAGACCAGCAATGAATGCTTCTTGTTGCTCATTAATGATCAACTCAGGCTTAGCTGCTAGTGGATTAGTATCCATTGCAGTTACGAAAATAGCCTTAGTAGAAGACTCGATTGCAGGAACCTTGCTAAACGGACGAGTACGTAAAGCGGTCCATAAGCCAGAGTCAACCAACTGAGTCTTGATCACTTCACGATCTAGACCTGAAAGTTGAGCGGCTTCGAACTTATCAAATGTCACCTGCTCTTCACCTGCCACTTCAATCACTACAGATTGAAGGACACGTTTAGCGCCACGGTTAACTTCGATCACTTTACCGGCTGCTGGTGCAGTAAATTTCACGCCTGGGTTCTTTTTATCTTCAAAAAGAACTTGCGCTTTTTTCACTTCATCACCAACGCGGACATGCATGGTAGGTCGCATGCCAACGTACTCTTCGCCAAGCAAGGCGACTTTTTTGATGGTCTTACCATCATTAATCACCTGGGATGGAGTTCCTGCGATAGGAAGATCCAAGCCCTTCTTTATTGTAATCATACGCACTTGCACTACTTTTATCGGGAAAAAGATTCTTTTGATTGCGTAACTTTTAGACACGACATCAGTGTCCGGTTTTGATGTTGTTTTAAACATCAAAATCGCAACATCCTATTAAAAATCTCGTCACAAGGAATACGCGAGATTTATCAGGTGCCGTAGTCTAGCATTTTTTAGGAACTTGATGCCATGATCAATCATTAGAATAGAGGGGTTATTTCGGTAGAATCAGGTCTAAAAGGTCAAAGAATAGTCATAACTTTGACCCATCGCACAAATGCCATATTCCATACATATCTTATGGAAAAGTGATATTCATCGCCTGAAATATTCTGCAATTTCCATTCATTTGTTGAAACACTGTTAACACATTTTTTAACCAGAATTTGTGCCACGTTAACGTCCCTAAAGAATGTAAAACGAAAAAAGATGGCCTTAAGCCACCTTTCTCTGCACCTTTATATCTTGCGTTTTTAGTGACCGCCACCCATACACATCGGGCTATCAGGGGCGCCATCTTGTTCACGCTTCCACTCTTCATCAGTGTATGTATGAATAGCTAATGCATGAATGTGGTTATCCAGTTCATCTGCCAAAATTTGATGAACTTGACGATGGCGCCCAATCAAACGCTGTCCCGCGAACGAATCACTCACAACAATCACTTTGAAATGACTCTCTGAGCCTGGTGGCACATTATGCATGTAGCTCTCATTAATGACTTTGAGATAGCTGGGTTGCAGCTCACTGTGTAGTTTCTTCTCTATGATTTCTTGGATCATATTCGTTCCTCATTGATGCGAATTCCATAAGTATATACCTAAGTAAAGCAGACATGCATCACTCAAACGTCACTCTCATTATTGACGCACTTTGTAGACATATTGTCTCAAGGCGCTCGACTCCATGAACATGCCTAGAGAGCAGCCATCACTGAACTCGTAAAATTTGACAGCTTTTTGTATCTCGACACGTCATCATTTGCGACAATAACACTTAATTTCTAAATCAACTTACATTTAGCTATGAAAACCGAACTGAACCTTCACGAGCGAAGCTTAACACTTCATCGTTTCCCAAAACGAAGTAACGAAACGCTACAAGCGTGGGATGCCGGTGATGAGTATCTTATTAATCATGTTGAAGAGCTTGCTTTGCCAGACAATCAAAACATCCTCGTGATTAATGACAGCTTTGGTGCCCTCTCCTGCTGGTTTTCGGAAAAGCACCATGTAACGCTAATGAGTGATTCATTCATCTCACATAAAGGTGCACAGCAAAATCTCGAGCAAAACCAGTGCAATAAAGTAGCGTTTGCCACCACGATGGACCTCGTTCCTGCCAATATTGATCTCGTCTTGCTGCAACTGCCCAAAAGTAACCGCCATCTAGTGTGGATACTAAGCCAATTAAGAAAGGCGCTACCGGCTTCCTGCCCCGTCATTGCAGTCAATAAAGCGAAAGACATTCACACTTCGACGCTAAAACTGTTTGAAAAATACTTAGGCGAAACAAAAACATCTTTGGCCTGGAAAAAGCACAGATTGGTGTTTTCTCAAGCAACAGTTGAGCCTCCGATTGAAGTAATGCCTTTCACGACTTGGCGCGTTGATGGCGAAGATATCGAACTCAAGAACATGCCAAATGTCTATTCAGGAGAAAGTTTAGATTTAGGTGCACGCTTTATGCTGCAGCACCTGCCTCAAGACCCTTCGATAGACAATGTCATCGACCTCGGCTGCGGCAATGGTGTTCTGTCTGTTAAATTTGGTCAGTTGAATCCAAATGCTCGGCTAACATGTGTTGATGAAAGTTTTATGGCGCTTGAGTCGGCAAAACAGAACCTACGCGACAACCTTGGTGAAAATAGAGACATACAGTGCATAGCGAACAATTGCTTGGACGGCTTTAAACACAGCAGCAGCTCTATGGTTATGTGTAATCCACCGTTTCATCAACAACAGGCAATCACCGATCATATTGCTTGGCAAATGTTCTGCGATGCTAAACAAGTATTAAGTGAAAATGGCCGTTTACTGGTTATCGGAAATCGTCACCTCGGGTACGACGCAAAACTCAAACGTCTGTTTGGCGATAAAAATGTGAAACTTATCGCTTCCAACAATAAGTTTGTGATTTTACAGGCTACAAAAAATCCTGCTAAATTAAGCGCAAAATAAGCTTTAGCAAAATAGTTAAAAGGAATAATAAAATGAGAAAATTGGTACTTGCGGCTTCGGTTGCGTTGCTTGCTGCGTGTTCAGCCCCTCAACAACCTCAGCTGAACCTGATGCCAGAAAGCACATTGAGCACCAATCCAATTGTTCAAGGCAAGACTTACAGTTTGACCAGCAAAGATGTACGTGCAGCGCAGTACGTGGCGTTGGTGGATAACGGCCGTTCGAACATTCTTCCTCTTCATGCTAAACAGAATTTACGTATTGCGTTAGAAGAAGCATTAGAGAAGCAATTCTCATCTCAAGGTTTCCATGCGGATCTAAACAGCAACAACGCGATTGAATTGAGCGTTCAAGAAGCGTTGGTCAACGTGAAGCATTCGGTGATGGAAAATGAGATGGATGCTAAAGTTGTGCTGGAAATCACAGCAGAGACACCTGAGGGCAAGCTAGTCAAAACTTATACAGGTACAGCAAAGCGATCTGGCACATTGAGTGCTTCTGATGCCGATATTGAAGAGACATTGAATGATGTGGTGACATTGACGCTTAAAGAGATTGCCAATGACCCTGAGCTTCGTCAATACATGCAGGAGCGTTTCTAATGTTACGCAAAGCGATTCTGTCTTTAGCATTACTCAGCTGCAGCGTTTGGGCTGGGCCAAAAGTAGCGTTTGAAACGACCCTTGGTTCATTTACGGTTGAGTTAAACGAAGAGAAAGCACCTATCACTGTCGCTAATTTTCTGAAATATGTAGAAGATGGGAGCTACGAAGGTACTATTTTTCATCGTATTATCCCAGGCTTTATGGCGCAAGGTGGCGGCTTTAACCAAGATATGCAGATGGTGAAAACATACGCGCCAATCAAAAACGAAGGAAATAATGGTCTAAACAATGACCGTGCTACCATCGCCATGGCACGAACTAATGCACCAAACTCTGCAACTCGTCAGTTTTTCGTCAACTTAGTCGACAATGACTTTCTCAACTATGGCGCTCGACCACCAGGTTATGCTGTATTTGGTGAGGTTACTGAGGGGTTCGACGTTATCCAGAAAATGGCTCAGCAGCCGACCACGACAGTAGGCCGAATGCGTGATGTACCAGAGACGCAAATCGTCATCACCAAAGCTACACTACTTAAATAGCCAAAACGATAAGCCCTTTGAATAATCGAAGGGCTTTCTCTTTCAACGGCTTCATTTTATTGGATTGATTTATGTCTTCATTACCTTCCATCACTTGGTTGGAAACGGTAAAAAGTTACCTCGATAAACGACTCATGTGGGTTTTCATGCTAGGCTGCTCTAGCGGCTTTCCGTGGGTTCTTATCGGTTCAAACATGTCAGGTTGGCTAAAAGATGCCGGCTTGACCCTCTCCGCAATTGGCTATTTTGGTAGCGTTTTTGCGGTCTATGCGATCAACTTTCTGTGGGCACCTCTGGTTGACCGCGTGAAGCTGCCAGTCCTCTTTAGACTGCTGGGGCAAAGACGTAGCTGGATTTTCTTTTGTCAAAGTATCGTACTCGTCGCTACCCTATTTATTGCCGGTGTTAATCCAGCGGAAAACTTGGTGTTTGCGTCACTACTCGCCTTGTGCATTGCAACGGCTTCAGCGACACAAGACATCGCAATTGATGCTTTTCGTATTGATACTTTCCCAAAGTCAGAAGAGTCTAAACTGCCTCAAGCTTCTGCAATGGCGGTCATTGGCTGGTGGACAGGTTATTCACTACCGGGTTATTTAGCGTTTGTTAATGCTGACAGTGTCGGTTGGAATGGTGTGTACTACGGGATGGCGGTGATAGTCGGCATTCTAATGGTCTTTACGATTTTAGTCAGTGAACCGAAGACTCAACGCGAACAACTTCAGTCTGCCGCTGAACAACGCCACAAAGAAGTGGTTGGTTCAAAAGTCGTAGCTTGGTTTACCGTGACTGTTGTAGAACCTTTCCTTGATTTCTTTAATCGCAATGGCGTCCGTGTCGCGATTACTCTGTTGCTGTTCGTTTTCCTATTTAAAATTGGCGAAGCGTTTTTGGGCAGGATGTCGATCGCGTTCTATAAAGATATTGGTTTTAGCAATGAACAAATTGGCTATTACTCCAAACTGATCGGTTGGGGAGCCACCATCTTCTTTACTTTTGTCGGAAGCATGTTCAACGTTAGGTTTGGTATTGTACGTGGATTAATGATCGGCGGTATTGCTATGTCTGCCAGTAACTTGATGTTTGCTTGGATTGCTTCGGTAGGCCCAAACGAGCACTTGTACTTAGCCACGATTATTGTCGATAACTTTACGACTGCTTTCTCAACTGTCGCTTTTGTTTCATTTTTGACGATTCTAACCGGGCAAGCATTTTCGGCAACTCAGTATGCGTTGCTTGCCTCTCTAGGAAACTTCGGACGGACGACTCTTGCTTCTTTCAGTGGCGAGCTAGTGGATTATCTTAATGATTGGAGCACATTCTTCGTGCTTACCGCTGTCATGGTCGTGCCAAGCTTGATTATGTTGTACTCGCTACGACATTACTTTGATGCTCTATTGGAAAAAGCACGTCACAAACATTAACGAAACATATAAAAAACCACCGAATTCGGTGGTTTTTGTTTTGCGAGATATAAGATAAGAGGTCTATGGGTATAACCCTTTACCAAACATATTAAATATACGTGCCACGCCTTGAGTAAAGATCATCGGCTCAGTCAATACGGTTAAACACAAGCAGTCTTCTCCGGCCTTAGTGTAAGGGCTGTGCTTCACTGATGCGTCTCTAATCATCAAATCGCCTTCTTCATATTGGCCATCCTCGTCACTAAATCCACCATGTAGGATCAATGTAGACTCCAGGCCTTTGTGCGTATGTTGAGGAATTTGCACATCTTCCCCGATGTACATTAAGCTGACACGAGCGTCTTCCCCTAGGTCAATCTGAGCACTGAAAACCTTGCCTCCGTAACTTCTCCATGACCCTACGAGGTCAGAGAAACGCGCTAGAGTTTTAGGAAGAGCGAAACTTTTTCCTGCCACATTAACAGCAGCAGAGTCGCGGATCACGATATTATCAGTCGCTGGCTCCGCATTGATGATGTCATTAAACATGTCGTCAAATTCAGAAACATACTCAGAAGGTATGTCACTTACGATGTTCGCTTGACTTGCTTCGACTTGGTTCACATAAGCTCGGCACTTGGTGCATGTTTCTAAATGGGTTGCGACCACAAGACCAGAAACTGCATCAATGCTTCCCGAAGCGTATGCTTCTAACAAGCTGTTATCTGGGTGTTTGTTCATAGTTGCTCCGTATGCATTGAATGCCTTAGCTTTTCTACTGCAAGCCTCAGCCTGGATTTTACGGTACCGAGGGGTATATCAAATAATTCCGCGACCTGTTGATGAGGTAACTCTTCAAGATATACCGCTTGTAAAACATCTCTCTGGTTTTTCGGTAATATATCTAAAAACTTAACCACCTGTTCTTTCAACATATCTTGTTCTGGTGAATAGTGATCAACAAGATCAGGTGGATAATACTCTGACGGCCAAATGTCATCAGAATGAATGTGTAATTCCTTACCTTTCTGTTTTCTCAGCAGATCAAAACAAAGGTTTCGGATTATGGTATATATCCAAGTCGATAACGCGCTCTTTTCACCATCATAGAGGTGCGCTTTCTGCCAAACTGTCGCCATGGTCTCTTGCACCATCTCCATAGCAACTTGCTCATTACCAACATGTTTGTAAGCGAATTGCTTCAGCTTGGGTGCGTAAAAACGGAATACAAAAGCGAACGCATCTTTGTCTCGATCCTTCACTTTATCCATGTAATCGTTCCAATCACTGCGCCCCAGTTTTTTCGGGCTATCACTCATCATAATCGGCCTTAATTTGTGGGAGGAGTCTCCTCCTCCCATTCGTCCTAATCGGTCACGTCATCGACCAACAAGTTGAAACCACCGTTGTTCCCATCATCAATGGCAACGACTTGGTACACAACACCGTTCATTACATTGACTGGTGCTGAGTCAACCGCAACAATACTTGGGTTACCAGCCACTGTTACCGTTACATAATATGTACCTTCAGCGACATATAATCCTTGTACGCTATTTTTATACGCAAAATTAGCAATAGTTGGATCACTTCCATCTATTCCTGCACTCGTAGTGAGGTAAATATCCACCATTTCCGCTATAGGATTAGCCGCCGCGTGTGTCACATTCAATGTCGCGCTAGTCGCCACAGCGCGTCTCATATCTTCAACAACCAGAGCTTCGATATCAATCGCTGGGCTAACAACACCGACTGCATAAACACTGTAATCCATTCCACCTGCAACCATTAACCCGTCAACATCTATGATCGGATTGGTTGTTGTGCCATCCACGTAAACGTCAATATCGTAAGCGCCAGCAGCAAGATCCAAATAACCACGAATCTCTTTGAACGCTAAGTCGACAAGAGGAGCGAAGGCCGCCCCGTTAACGTTAACATCGACGACTGGCGCTCCATCGACAAGGTGTCCGACTCTTACTTCAGCTTGGCTGCCCATATCTTCAATTATAGAAGAGCCCGAACCGTCCAACACCAAGAGTTTGACAGGTGACGTGCTATTCGAATCTCCTGTGCCGATAGCGGCAATCGTCAAGTTGGAGTTAGCCGCAAGAGATACTTTGCCCGAGTCAAAAGCAACGCTGTCTCCTACGGCAAGTCGAACTTGATACTCACCAGCTGGGATGTTCAATACGTCGGTAGAAGCTTTGTAAGCAAGGTTAGTTATTGGAGTCGCGCTAGCAAGAGCAGCACCTGGCTCAGTGACATAAAGATCAACAGCAGGAACGCCTGAAGCTGCATGAACAACTTGAACATCTAAACTATTGGCATCAGCCATTGAATCGGCGCTGCGAGTCACAACTAAAGGCTCAACTGGGTTTGGCGAACCATCGGCATCGCCAACAACGAACACGTTATAATTGAGGTCGGAATCAAGATCTAGTTCTGTTTTAGGTATTACGGTCGCGGTTTCATTACCTGGGAGCTGAACATCGACCTGAATCGAATTCATCCCCTCTCGCAATTTAACGTAGCCAGATCCCACACCATAATCAACATTCGTTAATGATGGTTTATCGTTGATCCACACATTTGCGAGCGGCGCATCAGAAGACGCGTGCACTGCTTGTAAATTGGAATACTCGATAGTGTCACTGTCGGAGCCACACGCCGCCAGTCCTAATGTCGCAACAATAGTTAGCGCAGCTTTATTAAATCCTTTCATATCCTTGCCTCTTTGTTAGTCGGGGCTTCTATGGCTTCTGTCAGAAATTGCAACGCAGGAATACAGTCCTCTGCGCCGACTAGCTGTTCGAACAGATTGCAGTCTAGGGGTAGTAACTCAAGCCAACGCTGAGTAACCCAAGCAGAGTCATCGTAAAAACGATGCTGGTAGAGGCTTCCAAGTTGAGGAAACTCTTCATAAACATGGGATAACTGCTGGCTTAAAAAGAAGAAATCTGGTGAGTTGTCTAGATGTTGCCAATTGTCTAACCATTCAACCTCTGCATGACGTAAGCCATCCGCATCTGCACGGACGCGTTTGACAACAAAGCGTTGCTCACCAGCAACTGTAATACCAAGAAGGCCATCACTGAGTGTTTCAAAATCAACGATCCTGACCAAAGTTCCGATAGATGAAACGTTACCCACGTCTTTAGGGTCACCTTCACTTCCTACTAGGCAAACTCCAAAGCCCACATTTTGTAGGCTGCATTCCTTTACCATTCGCTTATATCGTGGCTCAAAAATGCGCAGATTCATTTTACCTTCAGGGAGTACAACTGAAGTGAGTGGGAATAACATGACTTCTTTCATTCAAACGTCCTCTTTGATTCACGGATACATACGAATCCCTTATCACTCCGATCACTAACGATTTATGTTGGTTAATCGACTGGCTTAAAAAGTCATAAAATCGCTTACGCAAACGATCCAAATCACATATTTATTGCAATCAAATGCAACAAACAAAAAGTTCCGTAAATAAAGATAATTTCGTGACACAACTCACCAAAAACGTTCAATTTTGCACCCTTTATCACTTTCATTTGGGATTTTTATCGCTATTATTCCCGCCAATTGGAAAGCGCAGCATAGATTGCGTGTTCTGAATCATTACAAACATAGAGAGTCCCCTTATGCGTAAATCACTTTTAGCTCTTAGCCTTCTAGCGGCTACTTCAGCTCCAGTTATGGCGGCAGATTACTCTGACGGCGATATCCACAAAAACGATTACAAGTGGATGCAGTTCAACTACATGTACTCAATTGATGAAATGCCACGAGTTAAAGGCGCTGACGACAACGCTCACGATTACCTAGAAATGGAATTTGGCGGTCGCTCTGGTATTTTCGACCTATACGGTTACGTAGACGTATTTAACCTAGCGACTAAAGATAACCAAGATAAGTCAATTGAGAACGGCGCTCCTGACAAGATGTTCATGAAATTTGCACCACGTATGTCTCTAGATGCCGTAACTGGTAAAGACCTATCTTTCGGTCCAGTTCAAGAGCTATACATTGCATCTCTAATGGAATGGGGCGGTAACAACGGTGGTGTAAACAACCAGAAAATCGGTTTAGGTTCTGATGTAATGGTTCCTTGGTTAGGTAAAATCGGCCTAAACCTGTACAGCACTTACGATGGCAACAACAAAGGTTGGAACGGTTTCCAAATCTCGACTAACTGGTTCAAACCATTCTACTTCTTCGACAATGGTTCATTCATTTCTTACCAAGGTTACATTGATTACCAATTCGGTATGGATGATGATGCTGGTAACAAATTTGGTACTACCGCGTCAAACGGTGGTGCAATGTTCAACGGCATTTACTGGCACTCAGATCGCTTCGCGGTTGGTTACGGCCTGAAAGCATACAAAGAAGTATATGGCGTAAAAGACGGTCTACAAGTCGCTCCAGGTGTTGAGCTAGAATCGACTGGTGTAAGCCACTACCTAGCTGTAACTTACAAGTTCTAATTGAACCACTAAGTTTGCTCAAAAATGGCGCCTTTCGGCGCCATTTTTATTTGCTTTCCTTTTTTCCCTCATTATCCTTGCAGCAAACCTTTTTAATGAGAGCGTTTGGTGAATATCCTTATCCTCGGTCCAGGTGCGGTGGGCTCACTCTGGGCAACAAAATTTAAGCTTGCCGGGCACAATGTTTCATTGTGGGGAAGAAGTTCTGAAAGCCAACAATCACTTCAGTTGGATGACACACCCGCAAACGTATTCAGTAATCAAGATATTTCCTCCGTAAATCAAGCGGACCTCATTTTGATCACGGTAAAAGCTTGGCAAGTGGAAGACGCCATTCAGCCTTTACTGCCTCATATCAATACAGACACGATTATCATGCTGATGCACAATGGTATGGGTACTGCCTCTGCCGTGGAGAAGGTTGTGCCAAACAATCCGATAGTGCTCGCAACAACGACGCACGGCGCATACAAACCAGATAACCAACACGTATTGCATACCGGTCACGGAACAACGCAAGCGGGTGGTTATAATGACAAAGGAATGCAGTGCACTTTTCTGCAAGATGTTATGCATAATGCCCTTCCAGAGGTCATTTGGAATCCACACATCCAATCTGCGTTATGGACTAAGTTAGCGATCAACTGCGCGATTAACCCACTGACTGCGATTCTCCAGTGTAAGAATGGTGAACTTGCGAAGCCCGAGTTTAAGATACAACTCGAAAGCATCACTCAAGAACTGGTTGAAGTAATGAGTAAAGAAGGTATTGCTATCGAGTTTCGCTCTCTTTTCGATACGGTAATGCAAGTGGTGAACGCCACAGCTGAGAACTATTCTTCAATGAGACAAGACGTATTCCATCAGCGTCGAACGGAAATTGATTTTATAACCGGATACTTGTTAAAGGCTGCCGAGAAACATCGCATCAATACGCCTGAGAATTTAAAACTTTACCAACGCATCAAACAAATAGAACAAAGCTGGACAGAACAATGAGTAAGAAAATCTTAGTGCCAATCGCTCCAGGCACCGAAGAAATGGAAGCCGTCACCGTTATCGACATGATGGTTCGCGCGGGTTATGACGTTACGGTAGCGAGTGCTGCTTTTGATGGCTCATTGACGATGAAAGCTTCTCGCGGAGTCACATTAACGGCAGATTGTAAGCTGGTCGATATCGCTGATGATGAGTTTGATGCCATAGCGCTTTCTGGTGGTGTTGGTGGTGCAGAAATTTTCCGTGATAGTACGGTGATGATAGAAATCCTTAAGCAGCACATCTACGAGGGAAAATTGGTCGCAGCTATCTGCGCAGCACCAGCGTTGGTATTGCAACACCATGATCTTTTCCCACAATCACTGATGACCTGTCACCCGAGCTTTCAGTCGCATATCCCGGAAGAGAAGTGGCGCAGTAAACGTGTGACCTTTGATATCAACCACAACCTGATCACTAGTCAAGGTCCGGGTACAGCTTTAGAGTTCGCGATGGAAGTAATCATTCAACTCTCAGGTAAAAAACACGCATGGTCAGTTGCTGAACCAATGATCCCTCTGCCTACTCTGCACTACCACAAGCTTGGTGAAGAATAATGTTTGACGTAAATGCTGTTCGCGAGCAATTTCCTGCTCTAAACCAATCCGTCAACGATACGCCCTTAGTGTATCTAGATAGCGCAGCGACAACGCAAAAACCGCAATGTGTGATTAATGTCATCAGTCATTACTACAGTGCGCAAAATGCCAATGTTCACCGTGGCAGCCATAGTTTAACGGCTAATGCCACCAGCCAATTTGAAGCGGCACGAGAACGAGTGGCAAGCTTTATTGGTTCAAACAGCTCTAAAGAGATCATTTGGACACGGGGCGCAACCGAAGCACTGAACTTAATTGCTCAAACCTACGCCCGTAGCACGTTACAACCAGGTGATGAGATCTTGATTAGCGAGATGGAGCACCACGCCAACATCGTGCCTTGGCAAATCGTGGCAGAGCAAACGGGTGCTAAAGTCATTAAAGTTCCGATGACATCAGATTGCCAGTTCGACATCAGTGCATTTGAGGCGCTTCTGTCTGACCGCTGTAAAATTGTTGCTTGCGCACAAATAACCAACGTAACAGGCACACCCCAACCTATCGAAAAAATCACTGAACTGGCGCACAACGTTGGCGCGGTTGTTGTAGTTGATGGCGCGCAAGGCATCGTACATGAGCAACTTGATTTATCGACATCAGATATCGATTTCTACGTTTTCTCAGGTCACAAACTTTATGCACCAGCAGGCATTGGGGTTTTATACGGCAAGCTTAAACTTTTGGAAGCCATGCCACCATGGCACGGCGGCGGTAAAATGGTTGAACGTGTTTCTTTCGAGAAAACGACGTTTTCTGCACTTCCTGGTAAATTTGAAGCGGGCACACCAAACGTTGCGGGCGCGATTGCTCTAGCGAAAGCCATTGAGTGGTACCAAGGTTTTAACCATCACGAAGTAGAGGATCATCTCCATGTGCTTCAGGATAAGGCCTACCAAGCACTAAGCGCTTTGGATGACATCCATATTCTAGGCTATCAACCGAATGCCTCTGTACTGACGTTCGTCATGGACGGCGTTCATCACCAAGACATGGCGACGCTGCTCGATCAACAAGGCATTGCGGTACGAGCAGGACACCACTGCGCTCACCCATTGATGGATGCGCTAAACGTTAAAGGCACGGTACGCGTTTCTTTTGGTATTTATAACACGGCTGAAGATGTGGATAGACTCATCGCCGCCGTAGAAAAAGCCGTCGACATGCTATAACGCCAACGGTTTGATTTGGAGTAACCAACAAGGTTACTCCATCTGCCTATCCAGAGTCGCCACGCAATTTCTGCCATTTCTTTTCGCAGCATAAAGCGCTTTATCTGCATGCGCATACAAACGTTTGGTGGTTTCATTTCTGCCTATTTCCACCACGCCTACACTCACCGTGACCGGAATTTCAATCTTTTCAAATTCGAACTGACAATTTTGAATGTGGGAACGTACTTCCTCTCCTACCTCTTTCGCCGCCGACATAGAAGTTTCAGGCAAAATAATCGCAAACTCCTCCCCTCCGACTCTTGCAAAAATTTCGTCTTTGACGAGTAAGTGAGAAACCAAATCAGCTAAGGTCTCTAAGACATAATCCCCCGCATCATGACCACGTTTATCATTGATGACTTTAAAAAAGTCCAAATCAAACAATAACAACGCGGAGTGATAGTTCGGCTCTTGAGCTTTAATGACCTCTTCTGTGAGCTTTTCGAAAAAGACACGTCGATTGTTGATGTTGGTAAGAGCATCAATTTGGCTTTGATGGCGAAGAAGGGTTTCAACTCGGTGGCGATTGGAGATGTTGCGTGTAAGAATAAGGACAACGCGACGACCTCGGTATTTTATAGCGAGTGGGCAGATCTTGCCTTCGTAGTATAGGTCGCCTCTTGGCCCACTGTTAGCATCTATTCCCTGAATGCTGTCGGCGCACATCTTGTACTCGATCGTCACAATACTGTCTTGTTTCAGTGATCGACTGATCTGCTCGATAAACCAGTCAGCTTTATCTTTCTCGAGTACGCTGTGCAGCGTCTCACCTATCAAATTACTTCCATCGTGATAGGCTTTTTTATCTGTTCCTCCAAAAACATCAATATAGATACCATCTTCACTCAGAATAAAAGTGGGGTCTGGCATTCCGGATAACACGTCTTGCGCATGTTCCAAGGTGAATTGCATATAGGGAGGTTCCTAGCATTTGTATCTAAGTAACCCAATCGCTTCCAAGTGTGTTTCCACATTGGGGAATAGGAGCGAATGGGGCATATGTCTATTATCTAATATAGACAAATTTTAAATACAATTGAGTTTATAAAAACCAAGTGGGCAATATAATGAACCAGGATCAATAGAATGGTTAATTAACGCTAAAATAGTCGACCATTTGCATACTTTTTATCCATATGCAAAAAATATCTCAACTCAGATACAAAAAACGCCAAACAGCCAGGCTATTCAGCGTTTTTTAAGAATTGGGAAAATGACTCGTTACACGGCGGTTTGCTTAATCTGCTCTACAATAGCTTTCAAGCCATTACCACGTGACGGGCTTAAATGGGAGACAAGCCCCAGCTGATCAAAATAAGCATCAATATCAAATGCTTGAATTTGATCGGCCGTTTTTCCGTCATAAGCCGCCATCACCAAGGCAATCAATCCACGGACGATACGCGCATCGGAGTCCGCACAAAAATGCCAAACGCCATCTTGCTCTTGGCTCACTAACCACACCAAGCTTTCACAACCCGAAACGGTAACTTGTTCTGATTTCAGCTCTTCTGGCATTTGTGGCAGCTTTTTACCCCACTGAATAACCTGACGGTAGCGATCTTCCCAGCCTTGAAATTGTTGCATAGTCGCTACAATATCTTCGCTGGTGATATCTGTACCAAATGGAGAAACGGGAAAATCTGTCATGATGCGCTCTTCTTCTAGTTTACTGCTTATATTTTGAAATCAACTTCTCAACGATTCGCGATACCGCGACAAAGCCAAACGTTGCAGTTACAACAGTCGCCGCACCAAAACCGCTAGCACAATCCATACGTTTTGGGCCTTCCGCTGTCGACTTCACACCACACACTGAACCGTCTGCTTGAGGATACTTCAGCTGCTCGGTTGAAAACACGCAATCAATACCAAACTTACGAGCCGGATTCTTAGGGAAGTTATGATGACGACGCAAGGTGTCTTTGATTTTCTTCGCTAGAGGATCTTGGATCGTTTTCGTTAAATCAGCGACCATGATCTGCGTTGGGTCAACCTGACCACCAGCGCCCCCCGTAGTGATCACTTTGATCTTGTTGCTGCGGCAATACGCCAACAAAGACGCCTTCGCTTTTACGCTGTCAATCGCATCTAGCACGTAATCAAACTCTTTGCTTAAGTACTCATGTTGATTGTCTGGCGTGATGAAATCATCAATCAGATTGACTTTACACTCTGGGTTGATCAATTTGACACGCTCGGCCATCACTTCAATTTTGCTTTGGCCAACGGTGCCCGTCATCGCATGAATTTGGCGGTTAATATTCGTGACACAAACATCATCCATATCAATCAGAGTCAACTCACCGATCCCAGTACGGGCCAGCGCTTCGACCGCCCATGAACCCACGCCACCAATACCAATAACACAAACGTGTGCAGCGCGAAGAATGTCCACTTCACTGTTGCCATAAAGACGACGAGTGCCGCCAAAGCGTTGATTGTAGCTGTCAGATGCTGGGGTATCGAGTTCACGCATATTGAAGTCCAGATGATCGATAGAAAAACAAAGAGTGCGATTTATACGCACTCTTTGATGAAATGTCTAGATAAGAGAGTGTTCCTCTCTCTTGGACGACTATTGTAGCTTTTCTGGCGGTAAAGCCCAAGGCGCTTGAGTTGGTGAGTTTTCCAGCCCAAGTTTCCAAACTCGACCAAAATGCTTGTAGTGCCCTGCTTCCGTTCCTGCTCTCGCACCAATGCCATGATACAGATCCAAATGGTTCTGTTTTACCGCACCACCAGTGTCTAAAACGATCAGCATTCGCAGTTGATGCGCACCGCTCCACGTACCATCCGCATTCAGCAATGGTACTTCCGCCAAGATTGGTGTCCCCATTGGTAAGATAGAACGGTCACCCGCGACCGCCGCCATTGGCAACAAAGGAATACCAGCCGACCCCGTTACTGGCGCTTCCTCTTTTGGCGCAAAGAAGACGTAAGAAGGGTTTTGCTCCAACAACTCGCGCACTGTCGCATCGTCGTTGTCCATCACCCACTCTTTGATTGCTTTGAGGGACATTTTTTCACGCGGCACTTCACCACGTTCAATCAAAATGCGGCCAATACTAACGTAAGCTTTATTATTTTTCCCTGCGTACGCGAAGTACTCCAACGTATCATCATCTTCAAAATGCACATAGCCACTGCCCTGCACTTCCATCATAAACGGGTCAATACGGTTAGGTGCATAACCTAGCACCAAACCTTGGCCATCTAATGCCCCGTTGTAGATCTCCGCGCGAGTCGGACAATCTGATGAGCAGTTTGGCTTGCCATAAACTGGGTACTTAAAAATGTCGTTTGGTGTATGACGCAGTTCCATCACGGGAGAAAAGTATCCGGTAAACAGCACATTACCTTTTTTATCACCACCACCCAATTGCGCGGCTTGAATGCCAAACGCACTCAACACACTGGTATCTCCGCTCTGTTGCGCCCACTCACTTAATCGTTGATATAGCGGTTGGTATATCTTCGCCATGGATGGTGACTTTATCACCACTTGCTCAGCTTGCTTGTTAAATTCAGTAAAATCGCGTGGTTTGTTAGACTCAACCACATCCACTTGATTGAGGATCTGAGGAAACTCACCATCAAGATATTGCTGAGCACGATCATTTTGTTGAGCACAGCCAAAGAGTAGGCTCAAAGAGATAATAGGAAGGAGTTTTTTTAACACGTGTCTTTTCCGTAAAAGAGAATAGCAAAAGGATGGCAAACAAATGCATACGGTGCAATTGAAAAGCAACGACAAAATGTTTCAACGCTAAGCCAATCCGTTTACTCGTTGTAAATTCATTCAGTTAATGCAACATGATAACAGCGGAAGAATTACGGAATTGTCCGGATTATGTTTGGAAGTAAAATTTACTGATTGAGAGATGAAATTGTGATCATCCATATGGCTCACAGACGCAAGAGAGCTCTGCTTAAAAGACAATAATAAAAACGACTATCTTACCGCTATCCTTGCACGTCCCTCTAAACGGAATACAGGTAGATAATGAGCATTGGCATCCAGCTTCATTTCTGCATGCTGCTTACCCACAAAATTGAAGTGCCGCTCATTTGAACCCACTCGATACGAAAACGAATCCCCATCGAATTCAAAACTGGTCGCCACTGTAGAACCATTTACGGTAACACCGCGCTCACTCAACACAAATTCTTCACGAGCATAAGGCGCAACATCTTGCTCAACCCAGCGACCATAAATTGTCGATTTGGGAATGGGCGGATTAATGGTTCGAGTAATCAAATCACTATACAGCATGCACACGACAACGGTTCCAACTATCGCTATAAGCATGAGAGAACGCTCTAGCCACTTACGAAGCATTGATTTAGATGACGTTTTTGACAGATTTGAAGCAGTGATCGCAGCATTCTTATTAACAGCAGAAGACATGAGGTTCACGTATTGAGGAAAGACGCCACCATTGTAACCTTCCCTCTTAACGGGACCAAGAACCTACCTCAATATGTTTGTGCTTTATTCCAAAATTTCGCCTTGCCACTCAATGAATAAAAAGGCATTATTTTAACATAATTAAACAAAGGAATGGCTGTAGTGAAAATTCGTAGTACTGCTCTCGTAAAAGGATTCCGTCAATCAACACCTTATGTCAATGCTCACCGCGGAAAAACCATGGTGATCATGCTGGGCGGAGAAGCCGTCGCACACAAAAATTTTGGCAACATTATTAATGATATCGCCCTCATGCACAGCCTCGGAATCAAAGTCGTGGTGGTGTATGGTGCACGTCCTCAAATTAATCAGCTGCTAGAAAAACAAGACCTCACTACGCCTTACCACAAAAATATCCGCATTACGGATGAATCGGCTTTATCTGTTGTTATGCAAGCTGCCGGACAACTTCAGCTTGCGATTACTGCGCGCCTATCAATGAGCCTCAACAATACTCCGATGGCAGGTACCCAGCTCAATGTCGTTAGCGGAAACTACATCATTGCCCAACCACTCGGCGTTGATGATGGTGTGGACTATTGCCATAGTGGACGTATTCGCCGCATTGACACCGACGCGATTAATCGCACGCTCGACCAAGGCTCTATTGTGCTACTTGGCCCCATTGCGAGCTCTGTGACTGGCGAGTGCTTCAATTTATTATCGGAAGAAGTCGCCACCCAACTAGCGATAAAGCTGGGTGCGGATAAGCTGATTGGTTTTTGCTCCGAACAAGGTGTCATTGATGACAACGGCAATGCTGTCGCCGAGTTACTGCCAATTGAAGCGGAGCATGTCATCAAAACACTCTCTGAAAATACGTCTCCTGACCTAGATTACAACACTGGGACACTGCGCTTTCTTAAAGGCTCTATTGCCGCTTGCCGTGCCGGAGTACCTCGTAGCCACTTGATCAGTTATAAAGTAGATGGCGCCTTAATTCAGGAGTTGTTCTCTTTCGACGGTATCGGTACCCAAGTTGTTATGGCGAGTGCTGAACAAGTGAGGCAAGCTAATATTGACGATATTGGCGGTATCTTAGACCTCATTCGCCCTTTAGAAGAACAAGGTGTACTCGTTAGGCGCTCTCGAGAGCAGCTAGAGCAAGAGATTGGAAAATTTACCATCATCGAAAAAGACGGCTTGATTATTGGCTGTGCTGCCCTTTATCCATACCCAGAAGAGCGCAAAGCTGAGATGGCTTGCGTAGCGATTCACCCTGACTATCGTGATGGAAACCGAGGTTTGTTACTGCTCAACTACATGAAACATCGTTCTAAATCCGAGACCATTGATCAAATTTTTGTCCTCACGACACACAGTTTGCATTGGTTTAGAGAGCAAGGTTTTTACGAAGTCAGTGTCGACTATTTGCCTGGAGCCAAACAAGGGTTATATAACTTCCAGCGTAAGTCCAAAATCTTAGCGTTAGATTTATAGCTTAACCTTAAATCAGGGAGCGAAACTTAACGTTCCACTATACCAACTAACCTCAAAGGGCAGGATTCAGTTCATTAACGCTCAACCCTGCACATCGAGCTTGTTTAGGAACGAGTTTGTTTAGGAGTAAGGCCACACATAAACCCTACTCCGGACTAGCGGGTCATCATGTAAACCCAACTTAGAAATGCGCAAACCATTGCTTGATTTTTATTCCAATTTTATCTTTTAAATATACATTTGGTTGGCTATACTCTGCTCGCTAGTGATTGGTTTTTAACCAATACGAATGGATCTAGGTGATGTAATGTAGCCTTCACCCTAAAATACTGGGCAATTGAAAAACTAGTTAGCTCCGTATTGCACACCAAGGACAGTTGTTAATCTGACTTTAAATAAGCCGAGACGAGCACTGTTATGAGAACAATCATTTGTAATTCGCTTCAAAGCTTCTGGGATATGGCTGACAATCAGTTTTTAGAAGGCCTAGACGTCCACTGTGTTTTCCCCGTAAATGACGCTATCCGAGATTTTATTCTTGCTTATCAACAGCAATACAAAATACGCAGCGTGTCGTTTACCAATGCGTTTGCAAAACATGCATAAAAGAAGACCGAGCCATAAGCTCGGTCTTCTTTTACGTACGTAATTAATTCAAAACAAAATCATAGCTAACAAAGATGCAAAAATAGTGACTACGATAAAGATTAAAATAGTCCAGTACACTAGCCCAATACTTATGAACCACTTTGGGCAAACTCTACGAATATCTGTTAGCTTTCTTTTTTTGGCCAACTTAGGAAATGCAACTGCGGCAACAAGAGCTAATCCATGTATTAAGGCCCCAAAGTGAAATCCAGAAACTAAAGCAAGCTCAATATCTGTATAGTGCTCACTAGTATACGCATAGTGCTTTACTTTTTGCGGCGTGATAACAATAAGCCAAATACCTACTATCAGGTACCAAAAAACTAACAAAGCACCTGCAAAAAAAAATGTAATAAAAGAAACTTCTAATAACTGCAAACTTCACCGACCTTCTATTCCAGCTCTCAAGTAATAGACATCCAAACCACCATTGAGCCTAAAGTGATCATAGCTAGAAGCAATAAAACGCTTATATAAATACGGCAAATTCCGATGAATAGACCGGAGCAAACTTGATGAATATCAGCAAAGCCCCTTCTCCTCGCTAAAGTTGGTAAAGCGACCGCCGCAACTAAGCCTACACCATGTACTAAAGCACCAAAATGAAAACCCGAGACTAAAGCTAACTCTACTTCTGAATAATGTTTCAGATTAAAAGCAAACCGCTTCATCTTTAGTGGTATAAAAAATATAAAAATTGCTCCGATAATAACGAACCATAAAAACGCGCCTCCTCCGGCGATAAAGAAGGTTAGAAAAGACGAGTCGAGCAATCCCATATTCAGCTACCTTTGATATGTGAATGAGAAAGGAGAAATATATCGCTAAGAAAGAGCCTTACTCAATAACAATCCATTTTGCATGAAAACGAAATGGCAAATATAAGACCCGCCACAAAAAATCATCTTCGAAAATGTCACAATCACAAGTAAAAATTAATTCGTAAGCCGCTTTACTAACCCACTCGCGCGAGTCGTTTTCACCTTAATGCCTCGCTTAAGAACATTAAGTTCGGCGTAAAGAGCTAAACGCTTTTTCGCGCGGGTAATGCCTGTGTAAATCAACTCACGGGTTAATATCGGACTAAAGTCTGGTGGCAAAATCATCAGGGTGTAATCAAATTCACTGCCTTGCGATTTATGGATGGTCATGGCGTAAGCCGTTTCATGTTCAGGTACTCGGCTCGGTAAGACCGATTTCACACTGCCGTCAGGTAACTCAAAAAAGACTTTCAAACGCGGTTCTTCTTCAGTGTCATCTCGCATGCAAATACCAATATCACCGTTATACAAACCTAAACCGTGATCATTACGCGTAACCATGACGGGTCTGCCGTGGTACCAAATTTCATCCTGAACTTGAATGAACTTGCGCGCCGCGAGCGCTTTCTCGATGCGTTGGTTTAGCCCAGCCACACCGAAGTCACCTTCACGGATCGCGCACAGCAGTCGGCATTGGTTGAAGGTATCTAACGCCGCTTTGGCTTTGTGCGTTAGCGACTCTGGCTCTCCGGTTTTAGGATCAGTTTCCTGTTGTCCAATGCGTTTGAGGTAACGACCGTATTCCTGCACCAACGTCTGCATCATTTGGTTGTAATGTTGACTACTTAGTGCGAAATGTTCGATATCGGAAAAGTCACGCGCCCAGACGCTATCTACGCTCGCAGCAGAACCTGAGTTAACCGCTTTTGCCAACTGACCAATGCCTGAGCGAGCGTCAAATCGGTAGCTCTTTTGCAGCATACATAAGCTATCGGCAATGCTGGAGGCACTGTTCCCCGTATGGGCTAAAGTATCGAAACCTGTCAGTTTTGCGATGGCTGACGCCTGCTCTTTGCCATAACCCAATGCATGGAACGAACAGATATCACCCAACACAGCCCCTGCTTCAACTGAGGCAAGTTGGTCTTTATCACCTAACAAAATCAGCCGCGCATGCTTCGGTAAGGCATCGACCACTTTGTACATCATTGGTAAATCAACCATCGACGCTTCGTCGATAACTAAAATATCCAAATGCAGTGGATTTTGCTTGTTGTGACGAAATTCTGCGCTATTAGGAATCGCGCCAAGCAATCGATGTAAGGTACTCGATTCAGTCGGAATTTTGACTTTTAGCTCCGGAGAAACTGGCAGTTCTTGCACTGCTTTACCAATGGACTCGGTTAATCGCGCCGCCGCTTTCCCCGTTGGGGCCACCAGCTTGATGGTTAGATTTTTCTCGTGCGTCGCCTGTTCAATTAAAGCAGCAAGCAATTTGGTTACTGTCGTCGTTTTACCCGTACCAGGACCACCAGAAATCACAGCAAATCGACGAGTTAACGCAACCGCCGCCGCGACTTTTTGCCAGTTCACACAAGCAGAAAGTGGCACCAGCTCATCCAGTTGCTGCAAATCCTGAACCTTGCGCGCATTGCTAAGCACGGAATCAATGGCGTGCCAATCCAACGATTCGCTTGCGACCACATCAAGGTGGTCACACACCAATTGTTGACGCAACACTTGGTTGCTGCTTCCCGCTTCTACTGCTTTGCCTAACGCGTTAAACAGAAAATGGTATTGGCGTGCAAATAAATGGTTGAGCAACTCGGATAATCGCGCAAACTCTTGTGGTTGCAAGTTAACTGCGGCGCCCAAGTGATTAAGCTTTTCCGCCAGAGTCACTTCATAATGCCAATAGCGGTGCAGATACAGACGCTCGCCATCGAACATCAACGGCAAGGCTTCTCCTTGCGCGCCGACCAAGCTGGAATTTTGTAATAGTTCTATCCAGTCTATGACTTGTAGCTGTGTGTTGAGCGCCAATGCCGACTCACCAAACAGCCCTAGCTTACTGGCTAAATCCGTAGATTGCCCTTGTGCATCGAACAGAGACAGGCAGATATGTCCTTTGCCAAGCTCACTACTGACAACACCAGCGATAAACGCCATTGCTTGGCTATCCGACTGTTCATCATGCGTTTGAGAATCAATAAAACAGGCGAATTGGTAGTCGAGCTGACGAATAGCGCCTTTGTGCGCCAAGCGTTCCAGCACTACCAATAGACTATCTTGGCCAGAATGAAGATTGTGATTTGTCGTCATTAAAGTAGCTCCATCTGCCCGGCTTGAGTTGAGCGCGTTTCAAGTACTTGACCATCAATCAAACGATCCATCTCTTGTAAGAAGTCTAAGGTTGGTTTCGCGGCAAAAATGCCGTGGTCACTCTGCCCATCCATGCCGCGCAAGAACAAGTAATACACGCCACCGAAGTGATGATCATATTGATAATTCGCCAATCGGCTGCTTAGGAAACGATGCAGTGCTAACGCATAAATCTGATACTGCAAATCGTAGCGGTGATCCGCCATCGCCGATTTCAGAGCCTCACCATGGTAGCTCGTCACATCGTCGCCAAGATGATTCGATTTCCAGTCAAGCACGTAGTATTTACCTTGATGTTCAAACACCAAGTCGATAAAACCTTTGAGTATACCTTGCACGGTTTGGAAACCTAAATCCCCCGCTTTCGCCGACAACGGATCGTGACGTTGAATGACTCGGTTTAACGCCGGTGCAGACAAAACTTCAATCGGCAGCAAAAATTCCATCTCCACCAAACGTTGCGACGGTGCTTTTTGATTCAGCAGCAAAGACTTACCATCCAACGGCGTTGCGAGTACGGTATCAATCAATTGCTGTAAAATGGGTAACCACTCTTCATCGAGCTGTTCGCTTTCCATCAAACCAAGGATGATTTGTGTATTCTCTTCCGTCGTGGCTGGCTGAGTAAATTCAATTTCCTCAAACAGGCTGTGCAGGAACGTACCCGGACGCGCACCACGAGGGAAGGTAAAAATAGAACGCTCTGGCTCCACCAAATCCGCTTCGTCTTGTTCTTCAGATGAGTCGATATCAAAACCCGTAATCTCAATCGTGGCATCATGCTCGGCGTGATGAGAGCCTTGCTTGACCAAGCCAGAATAACTGGTGATGCGCCAGTTTCTATCGATAGGGTTTTGCAGCTCTTTCGCGCTAAGATCGTGTATTTCTTCTTGTGGCGCTACGTACTTCTCTTCGAGTTGCTGCGGCGGATCGGCCACAACGACACAATCAAGCTCGTCTTGTTGCTTTGTTAAACCTTGGTACAAATCGTTAATGCCACCTTCTTGACCATTTTGAATCAAATAGCCAATCGCACTGCGGTGTACGCCGGTTGGCTCTTTGGTCGAACGGCCATTGCGCAAAGGCGAGGCTCCAATAAAACACGCATACACAGCACGCGTTAACGCCACGTATATCAAGCGTAAGTCTTCCGCCAAACGCTCTTTATCCGCTTGCTTCATGGACGCATCGTTGCCAGTGATATCCAGTACCGTGCGGTCATTGGCTGCATCGTAATATTTGGCTTCACTGGCTTCTCGATAGCTGAACACAAACGGCAGAAACACGAGGTCATACTCCAAGCCTTTTGATTTGTGAATAGTTACGATCTGCACTAAGTTACGTTCCGATTCTAAACGTTGGATTTGGTCATCACTGCCACCCAAACCGTTTTCCGCATCACTGATAGACTGAGCGAGCCAACGCAGCAGACCGTGGTCGCTATCCAGTTCATTACTGGCTTGTTGAAGCAGTTCACCGATGTGCATTAAATCGGTAAGTACTCGCTCACCATTCTCACCCTGTGAACTAGCACCTTCTTCTAGTAATCGCTCGGCAATATGGCGTTTGCTGATCACCGCGCGCAACATCGGCAGCACACCACGTTGAACCCAAAGTTTGCGATATTCTTTGAATTCGTTTACGGCGTTTTCCCACACCACTTCATCGTTATTAAGTGCATCCAAACTTGCTGCGTCGAGGGCAAACAGCTCAGAAGCAAGACTTGCACGCAGCGCACGGTCATTTTCTGGAGTCAGCACCGCTTGCAGCAAACGCTGTAAATCCTGCGCCACCGAACTGGTAAACACACTGTCTCGGTTAGACAGATACACGCTGGCAATGCCTTGGTCTGCCAGCGCTTGTTTGACCATTCGACCTTCACTACCTGTTCGAACCAACACCGCGATATCGCCCGCTTGAACCGCTTTCTGTTTTTCGCCATTCACCAGACACGCTTGCCCCTGTTGAGCCTGCGTCAAAATGGTTTGGATTTGGCTTGCGGTCGCCTCTGCCATTCGAGTCAAATACTCGCCTTTTGGTAGCGGTTTATCGTCCGCTTCTTGCAACCAATAAGTCAGCGCTGGTTGCTTTTGGCCACCCATAGTCCAAATGCGTTTTTCGGCATTGGGACTGTACTTAACGGGTAAAAACGGAATGTCCGAATCATAGATAAATGGACTATCAGGCAAAGCAAATACTTGGTTTACCGCCTGCACCATATCTGCGCTAGAACGCCAGTTGGTTCCTAACGTGTAGTGGGCACTTACTTGGTTACGCGCTTTGATGTAAGTGAAAATGTCTGCGCCACGAAAGCCATAAATCGCCTGCTTGGGGTCACCGATCATAAACAAACCACATTCTGGGTTGTTCAGATAAATACGGCTGAAAATACTGTATTGAAGCGGGTCGGTATCTTGGAACTCGTCAATCATTGCGACAGGATACAAAGTACGAATACGCGCCGCTAAAAGCTCGCTTTCGTCCGTATCGATAGAAGCAGAAAGTTGCGTCAGCAAATCATCAAAAGAGAGCCACTGTTTTTGATTTTTCGCGTTAGCCAGCATCACACGACAATGTTCAATTGCATGAGCAAGCAGTGGCGCTTTTAAGCTGATTGGGTTGGTAAGAAATGTTTCAATGGCTTCAAATACCGCATGCTGCGGCGCACTGCCTTTCGGTGTTTTTTCCAACAAGACGTTTTGCGCGAACTTCTCCAGCTTGTCTGGATAATCGTAACCTGTAGTTTCCGTTGCCGCCCAAGCGTTTACCGCCTCCAACCACGTCGGCAGAGACTTTTTGGTGTAGCTGCGTTTGTTAATATCTGAACCTGAAATTAGCGTTAAGAAGTCATCTTGGCTTTCTCGCCACTGTGCTTTTAATTCATCAATTTTTTTCAAATTTTCAGTATGAAGATCAGCCAAACTGCCTTTCATTGCCGGAACAGAAAGGCTTAACGGCGCACCAGTTAAGTAATTGCTGATGTCAGACAATAACGCAGATGGAGAGCCCCATAGCTGGCGAATTTCTCCAGCCAAGGTAAATGGCAACGGGTAGAAATTGCGGCGCCAGTAATCGGCTACAACTTGCGCTTTTAGGTGACTTTCATCGGTCACAAACTCGTTATTAAATCGGCTGCCAGATTCAAACGCATTTTGCGTTAGCATACGTTGGCAAAAACCGTGAATGGTGTAGACCGCCGCCTCGTCCATCTGACGCTCTGCCTGCAATAAAATTTCTGCGGCTTGCTTGTGATCGTCAAACTCATTAAGCAAAGGTTGGATCACCGGGTCGGAACTCTGTCCACGCGCAAACGCGATTCGCGCATCATGGATTCTTGCCCTGATACGATCGCGTAATTCCGCAGTTGCCGCTTCGGTAAAGGTTACAACCAGAATTTGGTCGACCGTAAGTGGTACGCGATGTCGAGTTTCCGCGCTGCCATGACCAAGCAAAAGACGCAGATATAAACCTGCAATAGTGAAGGTTTTACCTGTACCTGCTGATGCCTCGATTAACCTCGCACCGTGCAGAGGAAACGTCATCGGTTCTAGTGGCGTTGGTTGAGGTTGCTCTGTGCGGTCTAACGTATGTAGAGGACACTCTGCACCTGACATTTGATCCATAACGCTGAATCTCTCCGGATTATTTACTAGGACGTATCACCTAATAAATGTGATCTATAGTTAAAAATTCTATTAATATGTTTAACAAGTTGGATAATTTAGAGCTTTGTGAGATCTTTCTCACGGTTATCCATAAGACGTACCGTTAGTATGCGCCCCACGAGATAAGCCAAACCTTTTTGGCGGCACAACTCAAATGAATTAAACAAAAGTATCATGGTCCCTCTGACCTTGTGGCCGTACAGCGAACGCCCTACAAAAAATAATGATTTTCTGGCGGCCACCCTACTCTTCCTTCTCTTTATCCAGCTGTCTTTATTACGCTTTTACATCATCAGCGTCTTGAACCGCTAAGCGCGCACCTTGCAGTACTAATGCTGTCAGCAAACGAACTTCTGAGGCCAACTCATCATTCCAAGCAGGCCAAATTCGAGAGATGTACGCATTACTGCCTTCGCCCGGGCTCATGAAGCCATCATTGAATGCGTCAGCCATTTTCTTCAAAGATTTCTCTTCGTCATCGACCCACTGACCGCGGCTAAAGCCCGCTTCAACACAAGCCAACGCCGTTTTCGGGAAATAAGGCAAAGGCTTAGTCATGCCTTCGAAGAATAAGCGAACTAATTCAGTCAGTAGCTGTTTGGCATACTGAGCATCGGCAATTTCTGGGTAGATCAAATGCAGCGCGCCTTCTTTACGATCGTAGCCAATCAGATGAGTTTTCTTGGCATAACCCGACGCCGACATGGCAAGGTGATCGATCCACGCTGCAAGGTAATCTTGCGCTCGAATCTTACCGCTTCGGTAGCGAATCAAACCGGATTGGTAGCATTGAGTCAGCCAACCAGTCAGGCGAACGTTTTTCTCTTCGCCTTCATTTCGCTCAAACAAAGAGTCAAACGTCAGGTCGATTTCCAAATCGTCTTGAGGCGCACCAGATAAAAACGCCAGTTTGTCCACCAGCTCTTCCGCCTGAACTCGGTTGGTTTCAAACTCGATATAACCAAACGCCCCCACCGGCAGTTTGCCTTGCGCGCGCTGTTGACTCATAAAGTGTTTAAGCACCTCTGTTTTTTTCTCTGGCTGCATCAATGTCGTTTCAAGCAAGGTTTCTAACAGCTCATCACGCATTTGATAGCTTTCCAAACCACCTAAAACAAAGGGTTCGTCGTCTTCCATCACCGGCAGTGGCGGTTCAAAGATTACTTTTAAACGACGATTGAAAAAATACTGCACAGGTAAGCGCCAGAAACGTTGCAACTCGACTAAGTCGAGCTCAAGTGGGAACGTCGCTCCTAACAGATAGTCGTCTAATGCCCGATTAAAATCACGACGAACATAGCCTTGCGATTGACTACTTTGAGTCAATGCCGCTGGAATCCACTCTTTCGCGTAGCTGGCGTGCATGCCTTGGAACGCACTTGGGCTAAACGGCACCATGGCGTGGGTATTCACCAACGCATTTAATAAGTTGTCGCCAGACTCATCAACGGGCAACGCTTCATCACCACTTAAACAATAGTTCTGGTGGCAGTATTCCATCAGCTCAGAAACCAGAACCGAAGGCACTCGCTCGGTATTGTCTTGGATTGAACGGCCAACATAACTGATGTAGAGCGTTTGCTGTGCCGATAACATTGCTTCGAGGAATAGGTAACGGTCATCATCTCGGCGCGAACGGTCGCCCGGTTTGGTTCTTCCCGTCATCAAGTCAAAGCCTTCTGGCGGCATGGAGCGTGGGTACACGCCGTCATTCATCCCCAGTAGGCAAACGGTTCTAAACGGAATAGAGCGCATCGGCATCAGGGTACAAAAGTTCACTTGACCAGCCAGGAAGCGCTGGCTGACTCGTGTGCCAGATAATTTGTTTTGAAGGTATTGGCTGATGATCGACGGAGATAACGCATCATCAAATGCGGCATCAGCTAATTGCTCTTTGAGTTGGCTGAGCGTATCGCGAATGGATTTGAGCGCCATTTCGCCTTCTAACTCAACTGAGAAGAAGTCATCCAGCAGTGAAACCAAAGTCTCTCGCCAACCATCAATAGTCTGAACATGAGAAAGTTTGCTTCGATAAGTGCTAATTTGTTGAATAAAGTGTGCCAACTTGCCCGCCAGCTCTGCGCCCATGCCTTGCACTTCGTTGTACGGAGACAAACTGCCTTGCTCGGTTTCAAACAAACCTGCGGATTCTGGCATCGCGTAGCCAAGCAACATGCGTTGAATACCAAATTGCCATGTGTTTTGACGGGTTTCCGGCAGTTCAAATTCGCGTCCGGTATTGGCATCCAATCCCCAGCGAATCCCCGATTCCTCAACCCATTGTTTGGCTTGTAAAAAATCATCTTCGCTGAGTTCAAAACGCTTTAATATCGCTGGAGTTTCCAGAAGTTCGAGTAGTTCTGATGCCAAACAGCGCGTATTGGGTAAGTTCACCAACTGCATAAATGCGGCCAGAATTGGGCTCTCTTGATCGGCGGTTCGGTCAGAAATCGAATATGGAATAAAACGCTCACCCGGCGCGTTACCAAAGACCGCCTGAATCGCAGGGCTGTAAGCGTTGATGTCCGCGACCATCACGATAATATCGCGCGGTTTTAACGTTGGGTCAGCATCGAACATCGCCAATAGTTGATCATGCAGCACTTCCACTTCACGCATCGGGCTGTGACAAGCGTGTAGGCTCAGTGATTTATCACCCAAGCTAACCACTTGTTTGTGATGACTGTTTTCAATCTGTTGGTCATCTTGATGTTCTTCAAGATTGAGAATATCCGCTTGCAATTGATGGAGCAGACTGTCGCGCTCAACATCAACAAAGGCTTCAATTTCATGAGATTCCAGCTGAGACAACAGATACATATTGTCGCGCCCGAGTTTACCCATGGATGCCAACAGACTGTTTCCGACCACATCGGTGTGCAGCTCATCGATCACATTATCTTCCAGTGATCCTTTCAGTTGCTCAGTTTCACCTTGCACTTCCGAGTGATCGTCCTGCCACACAACGTGCTGACGATGTTTCGCCGCCAAACGAGCCAGATATTTGCGATCTCGAACTTCACCCCAATAATAACGACAAGGGTTAGTGAACATCAGATGCACGTCGATGTGTTCACCAATTGCTTTTAGCGCATCCATATAGCGAGGCGGCAACGAAGAAATGCCAAAAACAAACAAACGCTTGGGTAAATGGTCAAAATTGCCGTTAAAACTCTCTAACGTGTCGATAAAGTGCTCATAAAGGTTGGCACGGTGATAAGGAGACTGCCCTAATGACACAGTGTGATCATACAACGCTTGCCATAAGATCGGCTGCCACGGATGCTCATCTTCCAGCTCTGGCACACTCTGCCCTGCTTCCCAACTTGCGATCCACTCCGGACGATACACCAAGTAACCATCGAAAATATCGGCAATTTTCTCAGCCAGTTGATACAGCTTAGAGTGATCACTGTCATCTTTGAGGTACTGCGCTAACGGCGAAAACACGTCTTGGTTGAGAAGCCCCGGCAGCAGATGCATCAACTTCCAAGTCATCGCTTCTTTGTTAAACGCACTGCGTTTTGGCACGTCTGGCAACACCTGCGTAAACATTTCCCAAATGAAGGTAGCAGGAAGCGGAAAATCAATGTTCGCGGCAACACCAAACTCTTTGGCCAATTCCATTTTTAGCCACTGGGACATGCCCGGACTTTGAACCAGAATTTGTTCTTTTTCGAACGGGTTTTCCAGCGGACTGATTCGAATCAGTTCGACAAGGAGTGATTTAAGAACGTCAACTTGGTTGGAGTGATAAACAGTAAACAAATTGGGAATACCGAGCGCCGATTGAAACTGTTAGCTAGCTTAGCACAGCCCCATTTAAACCCGCAGTGATCTCGCGTTCGGAAAAAACAAAAGGTTATATATCACTCAAATAGAGTATGAATCTTCTGAATTTTCACATGTCAATCAAGTCTGACACTTCCATACAAAATGTGACATTCGTCGCAACTATTCCATAATAAAAAACACTGTTTTATACTCCCTCTACCCATAATTTATAAACAAACAAAAAGTATGTTTCGCAAACTGTCTTCCAACAGCGCTTGGCTGATTGCTTTTTTTGCTTGCTTTGCAGTGTACCTGTCGATCGCTTGTTATCCTTTTGTGTTGTCTAACAATCAGAATGAACTGCTAACCTTGTTGCAAGGTTACTATTTGGTTTCGACTCAATATGGCTGGCTGGGCTTGATCGCTCTTCCATTTATGTTGTTGAGTTTATTGCTCTCTTTTCTACCGACTCGAGTATTCAAAGGCATCGTGATCGCTATCGCGATCTGTCTATTGATCATGTTTAAAGTCGATATCCTCGTTTTTCAGCAATACAAACTTCACATCAACGCTCTATTAATCCGTATGTTTTTCGAAGGTGGCGGTGATGTCTTCGATATTTCGTGGATGAGTTGGCTTATCTTCGTCAGTGAAGTTACCGTTCTGGTGATCGGGCTCGCCTGTACCGTTTGGGTAAGTAATAAACTGGCACAAAGCCGAGCTAAGTTCGTTTTGATCAGCGTCTGGTTTGCTGTATTGCTCAGCACACAGATGATTCATGCGTACAAAAATGCCCTTTACGAAGATGAAGTCAGTCAGTTTTCGAATAACTGGCCACTTTACTACCCGCTGACGGCTCGTAAATTTATTTACAAACACGACCTAGTGGATGAGAGCATTGCATCGAAGAACCGCGTAGAGTTAACCAACATTGAACGTAGCTCACTCAACTACCCGCTTGCGCCGATTCAAGTGCAAAGCAAAGAGAAACAGCCCAATGTCTTGTTTATCTTGGTTGACGCGTGGCGCTACAGTGATGCGACGCCGGAAGTCATGCCAAATGTCAGCAAGTTCGCCGAAAAAACGGTGAATTTCACACAACATATGAGCGGCGGCAACTCAACTCAAGCGGGTATTTTCAGCCTGTTTTACAGCTTGCCAGCGACCTACTGGGAAAGCTTTTACGCAAGTCAACGCTCTCCTGTTTTTATGGATACGCTGCAAGCAGAAGGCTACCGCATGGGCATTTTTGGCTCAGCACCGCTCACCAGTCCGCCACTCTCTCGCACGGTATTCAAAAAAGTGTCGGACTTGACCCTGAAACAAACTGGGGAAACAGCTGTCGAGCGCGATCAGCAGATAACAGACAAGTTCATCGAGTTCCAAAAGCAGGACAGCGACAAGCCGTACTTTGGTTTTCTGTTCTACGATGCCGCCCACGGCACGGTGTTTCCTGAACCTGAATTTGCGAAATTCAAACCATACTGGGAACGCGTTGACCACATTTTGCTCAACAACGATTTTGACGCTTCGCTTTACCACAATCGATACAAGAACTCGTTGTACTACATCGACAGCTTGATTGGTGATGTGCTGAAAAACGTCGACTTAGACAACACCATTGTGGTGATTTCATCAGATCATGGTGAAGAGTTTAACGACCATAAGATGAACTATTGGGGCCACACGGGTAATTACAGTGACGTTCAAGTGCATGTGCCTCTTTACGTGTACATGCCAAATCGTCAGCCAGAGCAAGTTGATTACCGCACGACCCATTTTGACGTCGTGCCAACCATGATGAATACGCTGTTTGACGTTCAAGGCACAACGAGTTCATACAGCGTTGGTCATAACTTGTTTGATAGCTTTGCCTCTCGCGATTGGTATATTGCAGGCAGCTACTACAACTATGCATTGGTCGGCAAAGAACTGATGCTTGTGGTAAACCCTGGCGGGCACTCTCAGCAACTGAATCGCCAGTTAAAAGTCGAGAAAGAACAGAAAGTTCCTGTCGATATCATTCGTCATTCTCTGGATGAGATGTCGCGATTTTACAAAAAAGGCTAGTGTCCAACATCGACGCCGATTGAAATAAAAAAGCCTCTTGGTTGTAAGACCAAGAGGCTTTTTCCTATCTGCTATTTAAGCGTGATGAGCGTGCATCAAGCGTGGCTGAATCAATAAGTTGTTGATGTATTGTAAAGCCACATAAGAGACAACAAATGTTGCCACAATCAACTCAAGACCAGCTAAGCCTCGCACTTGTTGAACATAGTGCGCAGCCAATCCTTGCAACTCCATCCAATTCGCCATTTTAAACAGCGCCGTCGCACCGATCACCATCGGGAAAGTGAACGCCGCATAGCCTGGGCTAAATGGCAGTCTAAGCAATTTAAAGAATGCGAGGTAAATGATGGCTGTCATCAATACCGCGATACCAAATAGCATAGCGATGATCACTGGTGATGGTGTCGCAGTGACCGTTAAGTACCCTGCCAATGATAGACTTGCTGGCGCTGCCATGATTGCCATTGTTGGTTTCGCTGCATCCGGAATTTCATGGGTGAACATGAAACGGTAAATCATCATCGGCAACATGATCGCGTACGCCACCATACCAAACATCAATGCACCTTGTGCCACTGGTGCTAACATCGGGTTGCCAGAGAAAGACACATCCGCAACGATAATACCCACAGGCGGTACAAACCAACTAGGAACCATGTGGTGCAATTCAAAATCTTTGGCGCGATGGTAAACAAAGCTCACCAAGAACACGATGTGCAAAACCACCGCAATCAGCCAAAGCGCATCGCCAGCTAATGGGTAAAAATGGCCGAGAGAATTTGAAACCACCATGGTTCCCATCGCAAATGTCGGAACCACGCTGCCCACAACCGGATGAGCAAGATCTTGTCTCAATAGATGATTATGTAGCAAAAACTTGGTTGCCAATATAGCCAATAATATGCTCGCGATACCCGCACTAATCCACTGTCCGTAGCCATGTAATTCGGCGAAGTTCTCCCAACTCCAGCCCAAGCTTGCAATACCAAGAGCCAAACCCGCCATTGGAGTTGGTGCTCCCATTACTTTTGCTTTTGTTCTTTGAATCATAATGACCTCAACCAGACTCACTCTTGATGGGACGTATAATACGCTTGCACTTCGTTCCGATATATCTAATTATTTAAAACAAACGTTCAGAATTACTTAACGGTGGGGTATGGCAAGTCACATTTCTCTTAAACAACTGAAAGTGTTTACGACGATCACGCAGCACAAAACGCTCACAGCAGCTTCTGATAGTCTCTTTTTATCGAAAGCCGCAGTGAGCATGGCACTCTCAGAATTAGAAAAACAGATCGGCCATCACTTGTTTGATCGTGTTAATAACCGACTGATTTTGAACCAAGAAGGTCAAAAACTGCTACCACTGGCGGATGAGTTACTCAACCGAGCCAAAGACATCGAGAGCATTTTCGATGGTGACCAAGCGCTATCGGGCCAACTTCGCATTGGTGCCAGCGACACCATTGGCAACCAAGTCGCGCCCTATTTGCTTAGCGAATTTCGTCAGCAAACGAACCATCGTTCTCAAAGCCTGTTCATTTCTAACTCCGCACAAATCTGCGACATGCTGACCGATTACGAGTTAGACATAGCCCTCATTGAGGGCAAAACACTTCACCCTGAATTGCAGTCTACCCAGTTTAGCGAAGATGAAATGTGCGTGATTTGCGCGCCCGATTACCCAGCCGCGCACGAAGGGCCAGTAAACTTAACCGAGCTAGAAAACAGTGAATGGATATTGCGAGAGGCAGGATCTGGTTCACGCGAATTTTTTATGCGCGTTGTCGCGCCGCGCTTGGAACATTGGCATGAAGCTTTTCAGCTCAATACCACCGAAGCGCTGATCAACTCAGTATCGGCAGGGTTAGGCTTAGGTTGCTTGTCACGTTTGTCTGCAGAACCTGCTATTCGTGACGGCCGCGTAAAACTGCTCGACATGCCTTTAGATATGAAACGTCGCTTCTGGTTACTGGTTCATAAAGAGAAATATCAAAGCCCATTGCTCAAAACGTTTATCGAATTTTGCCAAGATTGGGAGCGACCAACAAACCTTCCTTTGGCGGACAAATCCGCAAAGTGAAACCAAGATAGTTTAAATGCTAGTCAGTTAGTTGTACGTGTCTCTCATTCTGAGGCTTGTCGCTAGACTTGATTGGTCAAAAACTGTATAAAAAGCCAGTATCAATACACCAAATTAGGGGACCAACCATGGCTGTAATCGTCAAGTACGTGGTAGAACGCAATGGAGAAGAGAAAATGACTTTTACCTCTAAAGCGGAAGCTGACGCATACGACAAAATGCTGGATATGGCAGACGAGTTATTCTCACTGCTGGGTAAAAGTGAACTTCTAGAAGACGAAGGTAAGCAAGAAGATCTTGCAATGTTCCTTGCGCAAAACAAAGAAGAAGTGCTTTACGCTCTGGGTGCAAAACGTAAACCTGCACCAAAAAAAGCAAAGAAGCTTGAAGCTGTTGAAGAAGATAGCGAGCAAGAAGACGCTGCATAAGCCTCTCATTTGTTTAGAAAAAACGTCGCATTATGCGGCGTTTTTTTATTCCTTCCGTTTATCTCCATATATCTCTGAGAATATAAAGAACCGATTTAATATCCCAAATTGCTCTAAATTTCATGTTGCAGATTAGTGTGACTTAGATCTAGTCTAAATGGGTTCGGTGATGGGGTACCACCGGAATCGAAAGATTCGAACCGCTGTTAAAGCTAATGACTCCTACAGAAACGAAAACAGGTCAGCCCTGTTGGAAGTGCTTTCGCTTATGTTGTGAAAGCGAGAGTTCTGTAGTGAGCAATTCAACTCTTCTCCAACCCCGCTCCTGTTTTCTCAAAAATTAAAAATACACTGGGAAAACATTATGCAATATTCACACGAAATCCAATCAATGTGCCCGATTCAACGCGGCGATCTTCATGCATCTGCACCGATCCCTGTTGAAGGCGCAATGATCAATCCAAAAGACGTTATCGCGATTTCTGGTCTTAGCCACGGCGTTGGCGCTTGTGCTCCTCAACAAGGTGCAGCAAAACTGACTCTTAACATCAAAAACGGCATCATCGAAGAAGCTTTGATCGAAACGATCGGCTGTTCAGGCATGACTCAATCAGCCGCGATGGCCGCAGAAATTCTAACAGGCAAAACCATTCTGGAAGCACTGAATACCGACTTGGTATGTGATGCTATCAACGTCGCGATGCGCGAAATCTTCCTTCAATTTGTTTACGGTCGTACTCAATCTGCTTTCTCTGAAGGTGGCTTGGAAATTGGTGCGGCATTGGAAGACCTTGGTCAAACTCAACGTAGCCAAGTGGGTACTAGTTACTCAACTAAAGCAAAAGGCGTGCGTTACATGGAGTTAGCAGAAGGCTACGTAACAAAACTCGCGCTAGACGAAAACAAAGAAGTGATTGGTTACCAATATCTCAACCTAGGCAAGATGATGAAAGCCATCAACGAAGGCGTATCTGCAGCAGAAGCCGCAGACAAAGCAACGGGGACTTACGGTCGTTTTGACGAAGCCGTAACGACCATCAACCCACGCCAACAATAATTGCCACCAAGAGGAAAGAGATTATGAACACTCCAATTACTGAATCTGTACGTCGCACATTAGACGAAATGCAACTTTCTTCTCCGGAAGAGGCTTACCAATACTGTATGGATCGTGGTATCGACCCTAAAGCACTAGTGATGGACACTCAACCTATCGCGTTCGAAAGCGCGGCCGATGCCTACACACTGGGTACGGCTTTGGCGATTTTCCGCGGAGCAAAAACAGCAGAAGAAGCTGCAAACATCATCGGTGAAGGTCTTCAGGCGTGCACTAAACCCGGCAGCGTGGCAGAGCAACGCCAAGTGGGTATCGGTCACGGTGCATTGGCGGCTCGCCTACTGAATGAAGAAAGTGGCTGTTTTGCTTTCCTTGCTGGCCATGAGTCATTCGCAGCGGCAGAAGGCGCAATCAAAATCGCATTGAACGTGAACAAATCACGCAAAAATCCGTTGAAAGTTATCCTAAATGGCTTGGGTAAAGACGCCGCTTACCTAATCTCACGCATCAATGGTTTCACTTACGTACGCACTCAGTACAACTACCAAACTGGTGAGTTAGTGGAAGTAGAACGTCGCCGTTTCTCCCAAGGTCCACGTGGTGAGATCCTTTGCTACGGTGCAGACGATGTGCGTGAAGGCGTGGCTATCATGCATAAAGAACAAGTGGATGTGAGCATCACTGGTAACTCAACCAACCCGACTCGCTTCCAACACCCTGTAGCAGGCATCTACAAAGCAGAACGTAACCGTGAAGGCATGCCTTACTTCTCTGTGGCATCAGGTGGTGGTACTGGTCGTACTCTACACCCAGACAACGTGGCGGCAGGTCCTGCCTCTTACGGCATGACAGATACCTTGGGTCGCATGCACGCCGATGCGCAATTCGCGGGTAGCTCTTCAGTACCAGCACACGTAGCGATGATGGGCTTCATCGGTATGGGCAACAATCCAATGGTAGGGGCAACGGTTGCACTTGCAGTAGAGGTCGGTGAGCTAAGCCTCTAAGTCGATTTATCGCTTTACTATCCAAAGTCAGTAAATCCAACAAACCCAGTGTAGGGAGAGTGACTTCGGTCCTCCCCTTATTTTTTTGCGATGCTCCCTTCTCCCACTTCACTGTGTCTCTGCCCAAAATCGGCCTGATAAGGCTTTTGCGACACATTTCTCATCAGACAAACATATCTCTAAAAAGACAAAAGGTATCCATCTACGGACTTTCTCCATTTCCCCTCTTTAAACTCCCCAACACTCTCTTTATGATGACCGACAACTTAATTATTTCTTGTCAGTGAACAGACGAGACACAAGACTCAACACATGGAGATCAACTATGGCTTTCTTCTCTCTAGCCTTTGGTACGGCAACTAAAAACCGCGACGGCAAAATCATCGAAGCGTTTTTCCCAAACCCAGTTCTTAACCCAAGCGAAGCGCTTGTTAACGCACTAGCAGCAGTAGCAGGTTATGAGCAAGGCAACCAAGCTATCGAGATCTCTGCAGCACAAAGCGCAGAACTGGCAGCAGCATTTGAAGCAAACGGCGATGCGGCAAACGCTTCTTTCGCAGCAAAAGCAGCAGAATCAGCACAACCACTTGTACTGGTTATCCTTGCAACTGACGAGCAGCCACAAAGCGTTGCTGAAGGTTTCCTAAAACTTCAACTTATCTCTAATCGCCTAGTTCAACCACACGGTACGGTACTAGACGGTATCTTCGGTCTACTACACAACATCGCATGGACTAATGAAGGTCCAATCGACCTACCTGAACTAGCAGAGCGTCAAATCGAAGCTCGCCTAGCGGGTCGTGCACTAAGCGTAGATTGCGTAGACAAGTTCCCTAAAATGGTGGACTACGTGGTACCAACTGGCGTTCGTATCGCTGACACTTCTCGCGTACGTCTTGGCGCACACGTTGGCGAAGGCACAACGGTAATGCACGAAGGCTTCATCAACTTCAACGCGGGTACAACAGGCGTGAGCATGGTTGAAGGTCGTATCTCTGCTGGCGTAGTGGTTGGTAACGGCTCTGACATCGGCGGCGGCGCATCTATCATGGGTACGCTATCTGGCGGCGGTAAAGTTGTGGTTTCTATCGGTGAAAACTCTCTACTAGGCGCGAACGCAGGTCTTGGCTTCCCAATGGGTGACCGTTGTACTATCGAATCAGGTCTGTACGTAACTGCTGGTTCTAAAGTGCGCATGCTAGATTCTGAAGGCCAAGAAGTAGAAGTTGTGAAAGCCCGCGATCTTGCTGGTGTTTCTGACCTACTGTTCCGTCGTAACTCTGTAACAGGTCAAATCGAGTGTCTTGCAAACAAGAGCGCGGTTGAACTGAACAGCGAACTGCATAAAAACAACTAATTCATTCGTGAATTAGCCCTACGAAAAATCCCCCAGCAGGAAACTGTTGGGGGATTTTTTAGCTTACAGCAAAATGCGTGATTACTGATTTAAAAAGCTGACCGCTTTATCTGGGAAATCAGTAAACAAACCATCCACTTTTACTTGGTTGTAGTACACATCCATCATGCCTTCAAAGCTGTCAGTGTACGCTGGAATGCGTCCTGGATCGGCGCGGAACGTGTATGGATGCACTTGCAAGCCAGCGTCTTTTGCAGCCTTCATCAACGGCTTGATGATGATATTGTCTTTGGTTGACTTATCATCCACCAGCATCGGCTTCCAAGGTCCAATTCCTTCCGCGTAACTCGCTACTTTCTTCATTCCGTCGGCTTCGAACATCCAGTCATAACTGTATGGTGTTGCCTTGTCGCCTTTGTACACCATAGTTTCGTTCCAGTCCGTGTAAGCCATAAGCTGAACGAGCTTTAAGTCCATGTCCATTGCAGGCATGAGTTCACTGTTGATGCGTTGAAGTTCATTCGCATCAAAACACTGAAGGTAGACTTTGTCGTCTTGAGAGCCGTAACCGTACTGCTTCAAGACTTTAAGTACTGCTTTAGAAATGTCCTTACCTTCATGACGATGGAACCAAGGCGCTTTAATTTCTGGGTAAATACCGATGTCATAACCCAGCGTTTTGTTTAAGCCTTGGATCAGCTCAATCTCTTCAGCAAACGTCGGCACGGTGAAATCAGATTTCCACATAGGGAATCGGGTTGGATAGCCCGCTACTTTGTTGCCTTTCTCATCGATGTTGAACCCTTCGGTAACTCGCAAGGATTTGATTTCCGCCAGAGTGAAATCAATCGCGTAATAACGACCATCTTTACGTGCACGATCAGGAAAACGCTCCGCAACATCCGTTACGCGATCGAGATAATGGTCATGCAACACGACCAACTGGTCGTCTTTCGTCATTACCACATCTTGCTCTATGTAGTCAGGTTTCATTGCGTAAGCAAGTGCTTTGGCTTCTAGCGTGTGCTCAGGCAAGTAGCCCGATGCACCACGGTGCGCAATGACAAGCGGCTTCGCAATCGCACCAGCAGAAAGGCTAAGTGCTAAAAAAGTAAGACATACTGACTTTGTTTTCATTGTTATTTCCTTGATAAAGCGAAGAGGCAGTATTCCACTGCCTCTTTAAATAAATATTACGCTAGCGCTTCCTTCTCGCGCTCTTTTTGCTCGTGGTGCGCACGCTCACCTAAGAAGGCGTACATCAAACACACGATAGAAGTAATACAAGAACCCACTAAGATGATAAAGCCACCATCCCAGCCAAAGTGGTCTACGGTGTAGCCCAAAATCGCGTTTGCGGCAACTGCCCCACCCAGGTATCCAAACAAACCAGTAAGACCAGCGGCAGTACCTGCGGCTTTCTTCGGAGCGAGTTCAAGTGCGTACAAACCGATCAGCATAACCGGACCATAGATTAGGAAGCCAATTGCAATAAGCGCCATCATATCTACTGTTGGGTTGCCCGCAGGGTTAAACCAATAAACCATCACTGCAACTGTCACTAACACCATAAATAAGATACCAGCAGGTGCACGACGACCTTTGAACAATTTGTCAGAGATCCAACCACACAATAGTGTTCCGGGAATGCCAGCCCATTCGTATAAGAAATAAGCCCATGACGATTTATCTACCGAGAAATCCTTCGCTTCTTTTAGGTAAACAGGTGCCCAGTCCAGTACGCCGTAACGAATTAGGTAAACAAATGCGTTTGCAATTGCAATCGACCAAAGAAGTTTGTTGTTGAAGACGTATTTGAAGAAGATTTCCTTCGCTGTCATTTCTTGTTCATGGGACTTGTCATAGTCATCTGGGTAATCGTCTTTGTATTCTTCAATAGGAGGCAGACCACAAGACTGAGGGGTATCGCGAACCGTCATCCAAACAAACACAGCAACCAACGTGGCGAAAAATGCAGGAACATAAAATGCAGTGCGCCAATCATCGTTAAATGCCCATAGGCCAAGAATAAATAGTGGACCAATCAAACCGCCACCCACGTTGTGCGCCACGTTCCAAACCGAAACGATCTCACCACGCTCTTTACGTGACCACCAGTGCACCATGGTTCGGCCACAAGCAGGCCACCCCATCCCTTGGAACCAACCGTTCAAGAAAAGCAAAATGAACATCGCAGTGACGCTACCAGTCGCCCATGGCATAAAGCCAAAGCAAAACATCACTAATGCAGACATCAATAGGCCGCCACTAAGGAAATAGCGAGGGTTGGAGCGGTCTGAAACGCTGCCCATTAGAAACTTAGAGAGACCATATGCAATGGAAACAGCTGCCAAGGCGACACCTAAGTCTCCGCGGCTAAAGCCTTGCTCGATAAGATAAGGCATCGCCAAACTGAAGTTTTTACGAACTAGATAGTAACCGGCGTAGCCAACAAAGATACCGATAAAGAGTTGCCAACGGAGGCGAGAGTAGGTGCTATCGATGCTGCCAGGGGACAGACGATCAATGTGCGCCTTAGGTTTGAATATTCCAAACATAGGAACCTCATTATTTTGTATGCGATGGTAAAAACACAAAAGGAGCGAACGAAACAAAATAAATCTTCGTTCGAAAGTTCATGAATTGTATGGAGTTAGGATTTTATTTCTGTGACAAATGTTGCACATGGATTAAATATAAGTAAATACAGTAAATTATATGAGCATTAATTAGATCATCGTTCAACTTTACTCAAGATTCGTTAATATGAAACTGATATTCAAACCTCTCACTTGAGCATTCCAATTCGAAACCTTTGAAACAAAGGCTCGAATTAGAACATAAACTAACCGTAAAAAGGGCGATTTACGCCTGCCCTACTCGCTCCGAACCAACTAATAACTAAAAAGCTGAAAAACGATCACGTTTAGCATCAAACGAAATAAAAAAAACAATTTTTATTTGAATACAAGCCGAAGCAATGATTCACAAACACAAGACATTAACAGCGTTTATTCTCTTCTCAACTCATCCTATTGGTATCAATGGGATGACGATTTTTTCTAAAAGTCCAAACATGACAGCGTATTTTTTTATATCACTGCTAGCCCTTGATACATTTGACATCCTCCTACTCCTTTAGGGTTAACTGCTACACAAGTTCTGTGTAATAAATCTCCAAGCACGTAGCAGCTTCACAAAACTCCTCTTACCAGTTGTGCATTCTTTTTCACATCGGTAATTTGAGCGCTCTCAACACTGACCTCGTGACAAATAAATTATTTTCGTTGTGTTCTTTTCCGGTTAAAAGATGCGCCATTTAACAAAAACGAAGACTTTGATTAACAAATTTATGCTCAAACGCTCATTTTTAACGCTCGTTTGTTTTCGCAAACGTTTATATATGCACAATAGTATCGTGCTAGACAGGCAAAAATGATCAAAGGACTTTTAACATGACAACGAACAAACACCCCTCTCTGCTCGGAGAATGTTTGGCCGAGTTTATCGGTACAGGACTACTTATTTTCTTCGGCGTAGGCTGTGTTGCAGCCTTAGTTCTAACAGGCGCATCATTTGGACAATGGGAAATCAGTATTGTATGGGGCTTCGGTGTCGCCATCGCTATTTACTGTACGGCTGGCGTCTCTGGTGCACACATCAACCCTGCCGTTACCATCGCACTTGCTATGTTCCATGGTTTTGATAAGGCGAAAGTGGTGCCATACATTATCGCTCAAATGCTTGGGGCATTCTGTTCTGCTGCATTGGTATACAGCTTATACAGCAACCTTTTCACCGACTACGAAATCGCTCATAACTTCGTTCGCAGCAGCCAAGATGCACTAGCAACTGCTGGTATCTTCTCGACTTATCCGCATGCCTCTCTCTCTTTCTTTGGTGCTTTTGCTGTGGAATTCGTTATCACTGCTGTACTGATGTTTGCGATTCTGGCTCTGGGCGATGAAAATAACGGCGCGGCACGTGGCGCAATGAACCCTCTATTGATCGGTATTTTGATTGCCGTCATCGGTGGTTCACTTGGCCCACTAACAGGCTTTGCTATGAACCCTGCTCGTGACTTTGGACCGAAGCTGTTCGCTTACTTCGCAGGTTGGGATTACGCTCTGACAGGTGCTAAAGACATTCCTTACTTTATCGTGCCTTTACTTGCTCCGATTGCAGGTGCGTGTTTTGGTGGTTGGTTGTATCCAAAAGCGATTGCAGCTTACCTTCCACAACAAGGCCACGGTTGTACGATTCCAAACCAATGTGAGACGGAAGAAGAAACAGAAGAAGCTAGAGCTTAAAACTGACGTAACTCGAACATTTACTAAAATATAAATAACGAAACAAAAGGATTCTTACCATGACTGAGCAAAAATACATTGTTGCCCTAGACCAAGGTACAACAAGCTCTCGCGCTGTGATTCTTGATCATGATGCGAACATCGTAAGCGTCGCGCAACGCGAATTTACTCAGATTTATCCAGAAGCTGGTTGGGTTGAACATGATCCAATGGAGATCTGGGCAACACAAAGCTCTACCTTAGTAGAAGCTCTAGCTAAGTCTGGCATCCGTAGCGACCAATTAGCGGCTATCGGTATTACTAACCAGCGTGAAACGACCATCGTCTGGAACAAAGAAACCGGTAAACCCGTTTACAATGCGATCGTATGGCAATGTCGCCGTACTGCTGATATCTGTGAAGATTTAAAAGCACGCGGTCTCGAAAACTATGTACGTGACAACACTGGTTTGGTGCTTGACCCTTACTTCTCCGGTACCAAAGTTAAATGGATTCTGGACAATGTTGAAGGCGCACGAGAAGACGCAGAAGCAGGTAAGCTGTTGTTTGGTACTGTCGATACTTGGTTAGTTTGGAAGATGACTCAAGGTCGCGTTCACGTAACCGACTACACTAACGCATCGCGTACCATGCTGTTTAACATCAACGATCTATGTTGGGATCAAAAAATGTTAGATGAGCTTGGCATCCCAGCATCTATGATGCCAGAAGTGAAGCGCTCATCGGAAATTTACGGTAAAACCAACATCGGTGGTAAAGGCGGTACTCGTATTCCTATTTCTGGAATCGCAGGTGACCAACAAGCGGCGCTTTACGGCCAAATGTGTGTTGAAGCGGGTCAAGCGAAAAACACTTACGGTACGGGTTGTTTCTTGCTAATGAATACGGGCCAAGAAAAAGTCACTTCGACACATGGTCTTCTAACAACTTTGGCTTGTGGTCCTGCAGGCGAACCAGCTTATGCACTTGAAGGTGCCGTATTCATGGGTGGAGCTTCTATCCAATGGCTACGCGATGAATTGAAAATCCTAAACGGTGCAGAAGACTCTGAATACTTCGCGACAAAAGTGGATACATCAAACGGCGTTTATGTCGTGCCTGCATTTACTGGTTTAGGCGCACCATACTGGGATGCCTACGCACGTGGCACGATTGTCGGCCTTACTCGCGGTGTGAATTCAAACCATATCATCCGTGCAACATTGGAAGGCATCGCTTATCAAACTCGTGACGTACTGGATGCGATGCAAGCTGACTCAGGCATTAAGCTTGCGAACCTTCGCGTCGATGGTGGTGCAGTAGCGAACAACTTCCTCATGCAATTCCAATCCGATGTATTGAACACAGAAGTACACCGCCCTCAAGTAACTGAGGTTACCGCTCTTGGTGCAGCCTACCTTGCCGGCCTTGCAGTTGGTTACTGGGATAGCATTGATGAGTTGCAGAATAAAGCGGTACTTGATCGCACCTTTGAGCCACACGATGATGAAGAAAAACGCAATCGTCGTTACAAGGGTTGGAAGCGTGCAGTGAAATGTGCACAAACCTGGTCTGAACTTCACGACGAAGAAGATTAATCTCATCTCCATAAGAAAAAAGAGCGCCATTTGTGCGCTCTTTTTGCGCTTTATCCCCGATTCCTGAACTCGCTTACTTCTCACAACGAGCAAATTCGAGCACAATAGAGCTTCGAATTTGAAGCATTGGCCGTTACCAATGCACAAGGGAGTGGTAAGTGAAGCAAATACCTCGACACCAGCAGATTGTTGAGCTGGTGAAAAAACAAGGCTATGTCAGCACGGATGAGTTGGTAGAAAGATTCAATGTCAGCCCACAAACCATCCGACGCGATCTCAATGAACTCGCCGATGACAACAAAATTCGTCGTTATCACGGTGGAGCCACTATTCCTCTCAGTTCTGAAAACACATCTTACAACACGCGTAAAGCGCTCAACTTCAATGAAAAAGATGTCATTGCAGACGAGGTAGTCAAACACATTCCAGATGGTGCCACACTATTCATCGATATCGGCACCACACCAGAAGCAGTTGCGCGAGCGCTCAATAAAAATCATAAACAGTTGCGTGTTGTCACCAACAACATCAATGTTGCGACCATTCTTTTCCCTAACCCTGAAATCAAAGTCATTTTAGCGGGTGGAGAAGTCCGCAGCAGAGACGGTGGTATTGTTGGCGAGGCTACCCTCGATTTCGTTAAACAGTTCCGTCTCGACTTTGGTATCCTCGGCATTAGCGGTATCGACTTCGATGGCTCGCTATTAGACTTTGATTACCACGAAGTCCGGGTAAAACAAGCGATCATTGACAATAGCCGTAGTGTATTTCTTGCCGTAGACCACACCAAGTTCGGGCGCAATGCTATGGTGAAACTAGGCAATATTGCACAGCTCAACATGATCTTTACCAATAAGCAGCCACCAGAAGAAATCTTGTCAATTTTGAAGGAAGCTTCTATCCCACTTGAAGTGGTTGAAGCTAACGAATCAAACTCCGAAAACGAGTAACGTCAATCGTATAATTCCCCCTCAAATGACCTCTGCCTTAATTAGACAGAGGTTTTTTTGTGTCTAAATCACACAAAACGCTCACAAACGAAAATAATAGATGATCACAAACGAAACCTGAGCTAGGATTACATTATGTTCTAAAATGCTCGTTCGCTCACCAAGAGGTCAAATTTATGAGTATACAAAATAATGCTTCCACTACTAGCTCATCCACTACCTTAGACTTGATCGTAATCGGTGGCGGCATTAACGGAGCTGGTATTGCGGCAGACGCAGCTGGCCGAGGTTTGAGTGTTGGCTTATATGAAGCAAATGACTTCGCATCTGCGACTTCTTCAGCAAGTTCTAAACTGATACACGGCGGTTTACGCTACCTTGAACACTACGAGTTTCGTTTAGTTTCGGAAGCGCTCGCAGAGCGTGAGGTTATTCTTCGTAAAGCACCACACGTCGCACTACCAATGCGTTTCCGTTTACCGCATCGCCCATTCCTACGCCCAGCTTGGATGATTCGTTGTGGCCTTTTCCTTTACGATAACTTGGGTAAACGTACGACGCTGCAAGGCAGTAAAACCGTCAACCTTGCGAAATCTGGCTTGCTAAAACCAGAAATGAAAACGGGTTTCGAATACTCTGACTGTTGGGTTGATGATGCACGTTTAGTATTACTGAACGTTCTTGCGGCTCGCGAAAACCATGCTGAAGTGCGTAACTACTGCCGCGTGGAAAAAGCACACCGTGAAGGTGGTATCTGGCACGTTACTATTCACGATGTGATGACAAACCAACGTTTCGAACGTAAAGCGAAAGCGTTAGTCAATGCTGCGGGGCCTTGGGTAAAACAGTTCTTTGATGATGGATTAGAGCAAGCCTCTCCTCGTAACATTCGCTTAATCAAAGGCTCGCACATCGTTGTTCCTCGTATCCACAACGAACCGCAAGCCTACATCCTTCAAAACAAAGACAATCGCATCGTATTTATGATTCCTTACTTAGATAAGTTCTCAATCATTGGTACAACAGATGTGGAATACAAAGGTGACCCACGTGAAGTGTCGATCTCAGATGACGAAGTCGATTACCTCATTGATATCGTAAACCAACACTTTGTCCACCAGTTGACTCGCGAAGATGTAGTTTGGACATACAGCGGTGTTCGTCCTTTATGTGACGATGAATCTGACTCTCCGCAAGCAATCACACGAGACTACACGCTAGAGCTCGATGCGGAATACGACCATGCACCTCTGCTTTCTGTTTTTGGTGGTAAGTTAACGACCTACCGTAAGTTAGGTGAAGCAGCAATGAAGAAACTTGCTCCGTTCCTACCTGAAATGGGTAAAGACTGGACGGCCAACCAAACCCTTCCTGGTGGTAACTTCAGCTGTAGTCGTGAACAATTAGCTAAACAAATTCACGCTAAATACACTTGGGCGCCAGAAGCATTGATTCTTCGTTATGTCACACAGTTTGGTACCCAAACCTGGAACTTAATGGAAGGCACAACAAGTGAAGCTGACTTAGGACAAACGTTCTCGGCACAAGCAGGTGGTGTTTACCAACGTGAGATCGATTACTTAATGAACCATGAAATGGCAATGACCGATGAAGACATTTTATGGCGCCGTACTAAGCTTGGTCTTTACATGAACGAGGAAGAAAAACAGGCCTTAACGGACTATTTAAAGAAAAAGCTACAACAGAAAGTGGTTAATCTTTCTCAAGTTGGCTAACAGCTCCCCTCCCTCCCCCACAATAAAGCCTGCTTAGTTGCAGGCTTTTTGTTTTGTTGTTTAAGCACAACACCTTGGTGCGCTCCACTCGATTGCAAATAAGAACAACTATTCATAGACATTTGGCGTTAAATACAATCATACTCATTTGAAAAATAATGCATCAATGACTTCAGAGTACCGTACTCAGAGCATTGCCTCTGTATGGCAATGCAATTCTCGCGAAAGAAGTATCTTGAGGTTATTTTGGTATCGGCTCAAACAAGGAAAAGAAAATGGGTTTTATGATTGAACATTGGGACTTCTCAACCCCAGAAGCAACTCAACAATCCACCACGGCAGAGCAAATTCAAGCTAAGCATTGGTACCATTGCGAACGGCTGCATCCTGATATTCGTGGTTGGCTGGAGCAGAACCAAGTACCTCGAGCTACGGTTGATCATCTATTAGCCGACGAAAGCCGACCATCTTTCCATCCTTTGGATGACGAGAACTTCATGTTGATTTTACGAGGCGTCAATATGAACGGCAATGCATCACCAGAAGATATGCTTAGTATTCGAATTCTCTACTTTCAAGGCGCACTCATTTCAACTCGTAAAATTCCATCACGTGCGATCATGGAGATTCGCCAAGCATTAGCGGAACACAAAGGCCCAAAAAGTCTTGCCAGTTTACTTCATCAGATCATTGAAGGATTAAACAGTAAAATAGACATTTACCTTGATACGATTGAAGAAACACTAAACCAGTTCGACGTGAATGATGAGTCGACGTACAAACATATGGCGACTCAAAAAGCACTGATTTCTATCAAGCGTTTTATTCGCCCTCAGCAGTACGCTATCCGTGATCTTGTGGAGTCAGAATCAGAATTGATTGCTTTGAGACCTCATCAATATCGCTTCGCACACAATAATATTACGCGCATAAATGAAACACTTGAGTTTTATCTTGGAGAAGTGGCGCTTTTCCAAGAAGAGATCAAACATCATCGTGATGAGAAAACCAATAAAAACAGTTACCTGTTTACTTTGGTAGCAACGATTTTTCTACCAACCAGCTTCTTAACAGGTTTACTCGGTATCAATGTTGGTGGAATGCCAGGCGTGGATTCCACCATGGCATTCACCTGGTTCTGCATCGCCTTAATTGTCATTTTTGGTCTAGAGTGGTGGCTATTTAAACGCTTGGGGCTCACGAATAAAGCGGACGACGAAGACGAGTAAACACTAAACCTATAAAGAACAAAAACCAAAAGAGGAGCACGCGGCTCCTCTTTTCTCTACTCACATTAGAATCTTATCCGGGGTGACCATCCACACGAGGGGTCACAAGCATCACACCAAAGCGCCACACAAATAGCCCAAACGCAACAATCCATAATCCGCCGCTGATATCAATCCACAGCATCATGTTCGCTGGGTCAAAGATCACGGCGAAACTGCGAACCAAAGCTGCCGCGGTAATTGCTGCAAACGCAAGGCTCATGTTTGGTCCTTTGTAGATCATGCGACCAGTATGTCCCATCGTCACCCGTGCAATCATCGCTAAAATCAAACCGCCTAACGCACCTATCGCAAACAGGTGAATGAGGTTATGGCTGGCAAATGCATCTCCCCAGACGCCTCGCAAAATTAAGCTTAGTGGTAAACACAAATACGCAGCATGCAGCGACCACACTAAAGGCTCGCTCAGGGTTAACCAAGGTTTCCAGCGAACAAAACGCACCAACTGAGCAACACCTGCAAATAGCATCAAAGGACTACCTAGTTCTGCAAACGTCACAGGGAAAAAGCTCAGCACAAATAGCATTACCAATGGCAAGTTCGCGAACCACTCTAACCAAGCCAATGGTTGCGCTTTTTCGAAATTAAATCGACGCGCAGTAAAAAATGGAATCACACGTCCGCCCATCACTGACAACAGCAAGGTAAACCACCACAGCATTGCTTGCCACACCGCTGAAGAGCTAAAGGGCGGCATACCTTTTATCGTTGCGTAGCTTGCAAAGTTCGCAAAGATGGCTAAAAGAAACAGTGGAACGAAAAACAAATTACGCCAACCTTTGGCTCGATACACACGAATGCCCACCTCATAGGCGACAAACAGTAAAAATACCGCTTCGATACTGCTGGTTAACCATAACGGTGCTGGTGTCCAAAGCAATATGCGGGGCACTAACCACAAGCCAAATAAAGCCAGAAGCATGTAATGCTTGGTACCATTAATGCCAGTCCAGTTTTGTACCGCGGTCAGTACAAAGCCAACTACAATGGCCATCGAAAAACCGAACAACATTTCATGTACGTGCCACCACAATGCAGGCACGGCTAATGCGTTTGGCTGTCCGCCTTGGAACATCCACACCCACAACGCAATCGCAACAATGGCGTAAATCGACCCAAACAGAAAAAACGGCCGAAAGCCTAATCGCAGCCATGCGGGGATTTTTTCTTCTACTTTTTTATCGGTGATATTCAGCATTATCTTGCCCTCAAGCGTCTCTCGATGCTGGTTAACTCAACTACATATTGATGCTACCATAAACATGTATAAAAAATACATGTTTATAATTAAGATTATACTTAAGAGGTAAAGTTGTGCTTCAGATGCGGGTTAGGTATAAACATGAGAGGCACAACTATCAGTTAAGGGATGCAACGACAATGTACATATTTGGCTATGGCAGTTTGATTAATTCTGCGTCGCGTAAGTTAACCGGACAAACGGGAGAAGCCATTCCCGCCATAGCACATGGGTTGGTTCGCTACTGGGGGAAGATTGACGACAGCTACAGCCTCTCTCCATTAGTGGTGAACCAAGGCGATGGACAGGTTAATGGCGTTTTACTCGAAGTCAATGAAGAAGCGCTCGCAGAATTCGACCGCCGTGAGCGAGGTTATCATCGTATTCAACTTCAGCCAGATCAAATCGAAACAGATGCGAGTTTTAACCAAGAACATGACATTTGGGTTTACGTAAAAGACGAGCCACTACCACCATGCGAAAAGAGCCCAATCATGCAAAGTTATGTTGATACCGTACTGGCAGGTTGCTTGGAAGTTTCCCACGCGTTTGCAGAGCATTTTGTGCGTCACACCATTGGCTGGCAACACGCGAAAGAAAATGACCGCCACCAACCCAAATATGGCAACCTTGCAGGCGTACAAGATCACCATTATGAGTTGATTGATAATCTAATAAAAAAAGGAGCCTAACGGCTCCTTTTTAGTATCTATGTTTGCTTACGCGAGCTTAAAACTTGTAATCAACACCAACGTACAGGCTGTCAAAATCAAAATCTTCGCTGCCACCGTTTTCGGCATCAATACTTACCGAAGAAGCACGGTAGCCACCAGATACAACCAAACCTGAAGCGAACTCATAACCAGCCTCAACACCGTAGTTAAAGCCTACATCACGACCATCATCGGTAACAGTGCTAGATGATTTCACTTCATAAGAAACACTCATTACACCAAGGCCAGCAATCGCACCAACATAGAAGCCTGTACCTGCAAATTGGTATTTAGGCTTCGCATTGAAATTGAACGCAGAAGCATCAACACTAAATTTAACCGGCCACCCCATGTAAGAAAATGTTTCTTCAAAGTCGCCAAAGTATATGTACTCACCTTCAAAAGCTAGTTTGAAGTTTTCTGAATATTGAAGCTCTTTACCTACAGCAAGGCTAAGACCTGTCGCAGAAAGATCTTTTGACAAGCTTTTAACTTTAAGATCTGAATTTACCAAATCAGCACCAACATACCAGTTACCTTTTGCTTGAACTGATGCTGAAGCAACCACTGCACCTAAAGCCAATAATGGCAATACTTTTTTCATTATAATTTCCTAATTTTTCATACTGTTAGACAGCTTTTAAAAGCGCGGAGATTATAAATAGAGTTGAATACTTTCCTATTGATTTGTTTATAAAATGAGACACAAAACATAAACATGAACAATAAAACGTTTGCTTGATTAAACTCTAAACAGCTCGAGTCCTATTAAGTACTAGAGTTACCACAAGTAGCAAGTTTCCAAACCAGTCGCGTTTTTCAGTATTTTTACAGCAATATAATCCTTACGTTTACGGCTTTATTTATTACTCAATAGAGTCTATTTCATGAAAACAATTTGGCTTGATATGATGATTTAAAGTGTTTAGGACTGTCTTACTAAAGGTTTGTGCATATCTAAGTAGCTGTTTAAAATAGTCAGATTATTGAGCTCACACTTGGGCAGTGCCAACGGGAAATTTACATGGCAAAGCTAAAAGATATCGCCATTGAAGCAGGCGTCTCACTTGCAACCGTATCGCGGGTTTTGAACAACGACCCAACGTTGAGCGTTAAAGAAGAAACCAAATACCGCATTTTGGAAATTGCAGAAAAACTGGAGTACCGCACCAGTAGCTCGAAGAAAGGCATCAAAGAAGCTAAGCAAAAACATCACTTTTTAGCCTTATATAACTACAAACAAGAAACAGAGGTGAATGACCCTTACTACTTATCAATTCGTCATGGGATTGAAACGCAATGCGACAAATTAGGTATTACGCTAACCAATTGCTATAACAGTGAAATTGATGTTGAAACGAAAAAGATAACAGGTGTCCTTTTAGTCGGAAATGTCGACCAAAAGGTAGTAGATAAATTACCTAAACGTCTAGCCGATAGCATTTGCTACATAAACTTTTCAGATCCAACCTGCCCTTATGATTGCGTTGATGTCGACCTTATTCGAATCAGTAGGCAAGTAGTTGATTTCTTTGTACAACGAGGCCACCGCCGCATCGGTTATATTGGCGGTCAAGACAAGCACGACGCAGCTGACACTCGTGAAAATGTGTTTTTGGACTATGGCTATCTAAAAGGCGTGGTCGCAGAACATGATATACACTATTGTGCCTGCTCTAGTTTGTCCGGTTATAACTTAGCGAAAGAGATGCTAGCCAAAGGTGACTTCCCGAAAGCAGTATTCATTGATTCAGACTCCATCGCGATTGGCATAGTACGTGCAATCCATGAATTTGGCTTAAAGATACCAGAGGATATTACGCTGATTAGTATGAATGATATTCCTACTGCTCGCTTTACCTTTCCGCCGTTGTCTACAATTCGTATTCACTCTGAGTTGATGGGAACTCAGGGAGTGAACTTACTAGTGGAAAAATACCGAGATGGACGCTTACTCCCTCTTCATGTATACGTTCAAACAGAGCTTAAACTACGTGGTACAACTCAATGATACCTTTTCCATTAATCTCTTTTATGAATTAAATCTGGAACATCCCCCCCTAACCCAAGATATTCATTTTGCACAATCAGTACTGTTTCGGCGTAACGCCGATAACTCAGCGGGTAGTAAGAAGTTCAACAACAAATCACTCTAAGCACCATGAGTGCCCCAAATGTTTATCATTTAGAGGTGATGGTCGAAGAAACCAACTCGCGTAGCCAAATGCCTTTGTCTTCATTGTTTCGGCTGGAATGCCACAGCATGGCAATATCAAAATCCGCAACGGCGATCGGCGGCTTAACAGTAATGAGATCGTCCGAAAAGCCCTCCGCCAACGCCATTTTTTCTGGCACGATGGCAATGAGATCGCGCTTTTTCAATAGATGCCGAATAGTGAGAAAGTTGCGCGACGCCACGGTGACTTTGCGGCTCAAGCCATGTTCTGCGAGCTTTTGGTCTACTTGTGTCTTTAAGCTCCCATCGGGACTTACCAGAGCTTGCTCGATGTTCGCGAACGCTTCCAGAGACAGCTGTGTTTCCCCTTTCAATGCCTGTTTATCACACATACACACGTGTTTTTCCGTGTACAAGTACAAGCTCTCAAAGTTGTCATCCAACACTGGCATGCTGCCAATAATGACATCGATCTTTTCGTGCTCAGTTAATGCCACGTAGTTGCTACGATTGACGTTAATAAAACTGATCTGGGCCTCTGGTGCGCGCTGGCGTATTTCGTCATAAAGCCGAGGAGCAAAGATAAACTCGGCATAATCCGTTAATCCAATGCGACATACACCCGCATAATTTTTAGGTTGGAAGGCAGACTTAGTGAGCAAGTCTTTGGCGATAGAGTCCAGCAAATGATGCACAGTTGGCGCGATGTGGTGAGCGTGCTCGGTGGGCTCCATCTTGTGCCCTTTTCGCTCAAAAAGCGGGTCATCAAACAACAACCTTAAACGAGACAAACTATGACTCATCGCCGACTGGCTAACGTAACTTTTCTCTGCCGCGACGCTAACGCTTCGATAGCGATACAAGTAGGAAAACGTCACCAATAAGTTCAAGTCAATGTTGCGCCACTGAATGTCCTCTTTCACTCCAACATCCTCATCCCATTTCATTCATAGATGAAATTAAAATCATCAATTTGAGTCATTTTAGAGCATTCGATAAATTAGCAACAATGCTTTTTAGATAAACAGGCTCGACATGTTCACCATATTCAAAACTTTTTTCTGGCTGGGTTGGTTCAGCTTCGGCGGCCCTGCGGCTCATATTGGTTATTTTCGCCAAACATTTGTTGAGAAACTGAAATGGCTTGATGACAGCGAGTACGCGCAAATTGTCGCGCTCAGTCAGTTTTTGCCGGGACCGGGCTCAAGCCAAGTTGGCTTTGCTTTAGGCTATAAACGTGGCGGTTTAGGTGGCGCATGCGCAGCATTTGTCGGATTCACGCTTCCTTCAGTGGCCATCATGTTGGCGCTGGCGATGGTGAGCAGCCAAATCACCGACACCGCAGTGTTCCAAAACATCGTTCACGGCCTAAAACTGCTCGCAGTCGTCGTCGTGGCGGATGCGACTTGGGGCATGTACAAAAACTTCTGCCAAAGTAAACTGACCGCGGGTTTGTGCATCGCGACTGCGATTGCGTTGCTGGTGGCACCAAGCATCATGACGCAAATGTTCGTGTTGATCGCAGCAGGTTTTGTCGGAATGCGATATCTGAAGAAAGACTCCGCGTCATCAGCCGAGCCGTTTAAACCGTCTATCGCGCCATTGGCTCTATTTGCGGTGCTTTTACTCGGCTTACCATTAGTGGCTCATACGTTACCTTTGCTTGGGCTGTTTAGTGATTTTTTCCAAGCTGGTAGTTTAGTGTTTGGTGGCGGTCATGTGGTGCTGCCGCTTCTGCAAAACATTGTTGGCGACCAGCTCAGCCAAGATGCATTTTTAACAGGCTACGCCGCTGCACAAGCTATACCGGGGCCAATGTTCACCTTTGCGACTTTTATCGGTTATGAGCTTTCGGATACGCCAATTTTAGGCGCTCTGATCGCAACGCTTGGCGTATTCCTCCCAGGGTTTCTTTTACTGCTTGGCGTTCTTAAAAACTGGCAAGCACTGGCAGGCAAACCGCTGGTCTCCGGCGCCATCAACGGTGTAAATGCCTCGGTAGTAGGGTTACTACTCGCGGCACTTTACCAGCCAGTATTTAGCAGCGCAGTTGTTGCTCCCATCGACATGGCGTTAGTGATTGCGGGTTTCTATCTACACAAAAAGCTCAACCTTTCGGTACTATGGATGATCGTGTTTTTTGTGGCAGCAGGCCTTGTCACGGGCATGATGTAGCCTGCTGATACGCCAACTATTGAATCTAGATAAACCACGGGCACTCAAATACGAGTGCCCTTGCTTAGATTAGATAGTGAAAACGGAACAGACCCCGATAAAAAGAGCATCACAAATTGTGACTTAACTTCTCTCGGTTAAGCCATTGTTCATTCTTACCAACTTAACTGCATCATGACGAGAATGGACATCGAGTTTTTTGTACAACTTGTATATATGGCTTTTCACTGTACTTTCAGATAAAAAAAGTCTTGAAGCAATTTGTTGATTTGAAATGCCGTACACAAGTAGCTCTAGAATCTGTTTTTCTCTGCATGTTAACTCATCATGCTGCTGTTCTTCGGACAAATTTGCATGCCGATAATTGAGGACTAACTTCTCTAGGTACATTCTTGGTAGCCACAACCCACCTTTCAGTACGTATTCCGCGCCATCACATATATGTGTCACTGATGCACTTCGGAGCAAAATTCCTTTTAACAACTTCCAATGCAGTAAGTCCGTTTGTACTTTTTCACAAGGGACGTTGTGAAGCATAAAGGACCACCCAAATAGATCAAAATCTGGTAACTTTCCTTGCACTTCAAGCTGACGCATAAAATCGTAATCAATAAACATCAAATCGATACTGAGTGAGTGACTTCTGAACACCACTTCATCTGGTTGCATTATCTTTACATCGACATCATGAATGGAAGATAGTTGTTTTTTTATTAAGTTACTTTGTAAATTACTCTCAGCTAGCAGTATCAAGTGCTTCTTTTCCATAGTCCCACCACATTAACTTACCTGTTTCACCAACCCCCGTTAGAAAATTAATTGGGGATAGCAAAGAGAATTTATCTTCATTTTAAGTAGAAAATATAGCACTTCAGAATGATATCGCATTGCTTTTCAGCACCGAAAAAGACTTAAAAAGTATGAACCTGTTGTGTTTTTATCCATACTTTTCAACCTGTGTTAGCATAAGGATATGATTTATAATATTAAATAATAAAGATAATAATTGGATAAAATATCATTTATAAAAAATGGATGACTGCTCCGCTCAGTGCAATAGAACGAATTACTTCTTTATATTGGCTTCATTTCATACTTGATGAGTACTTAAAGTAAATACAAAAAATAACATTATGATTATGTTATTTTTTTCTTTAACACCTTAAAGAGACGCACCTAAATACTCCCTTCCAGCCTGAATCATTCTCAATAATGAGAACAGCTTTCACTGATCCTTTCTTATAATTTCATCGCTTCCCACAACATTTGAAGGAAGCAGCAAGAAGTTAAGTGCAGTCATTTTTAATCAGGAATAACAGGAAATGGAGTAATCGTTATGACTCTAAACAAAACAGGGCTTGCTTTAGCAATGTCAGCAATTTTATTTAGTGGCTCTCTAATCGCGAATGAGATCGATGATGGAGACGACAACATGCAATGGACTGACAGCGCTAATACCGATATCGGTTTATCTGGCAGCTTCAATGATAACAGTGACAATAGCGCATCTCTCGGTGTTGGTGATAGCTTCAACGACAACAGCGATAATAGTGCGTCACTAGGTATTGGTCATAGCTTCAACGACAACAGCGACACTGACAACAGTGCAACTCTTGGTGTTGATGACAGCTTTAATAACAACAGCGACAACTCAAACTCGAGCACTAACACAGCTCAAAGCCACAACGACAATAGTACGTCTAACGCTAACGACAACAGTACCAGTGCTGATCTTGATGTGAGCCTAAATAGTGATAGTAGTGATTCAAGTACTAACACAAATAGAAGCCACAACGACAACAGCGACTCTAGTACTACTGTAAGACGTAGCAACAACGACAACAGTGACTCTAGTATCAACAGTAGCTTTAACGATAACAGCGATAATCGTAATCAAAGCGACAACCGTAACCAGAGTGATAACCGTAGCTACGCTGATTCAAGCACAACAAACTCGAACAGCTTTAACGACAATAGTAACTATCAAAGTGACTCGAGCTCAACAAATGTTGATAGCTTCAATCAAGTCCATATGGATACAGATATGGTTGTTGCGAGCTCAAGCCTAATGGGTGGTGTTACAGGTGCATCAGTTATTTATGCAACTAACGCGGATGATACTCGAGTTCGAGTTGAAAACATGAACACCCTTGGTGGTCTTGGTGGTGCGGCTGGTATTACTACCGTTGGTCAGAATGCTGGTTCAAATTCACTTGTACAACAATCTGTTACAACTAATGCAAGTGTGTTTACTGGGGGTGAGTAACCGACTAGTAGGAGAAAGCGATGCGTTTGGCAATCTGTACTTTGAGTATGATAGTTGCCTGCACTGCACTCGCTGATGACATTGCATTATCTGGCGGAGAAGTTAGCTTGGATATCATGAATGAATCAAGAGGTGGACAAAATGTTGAACTCGACTTGGTTTATGCAGAATCAGATATCAATGGTATTTCGTCAGATAATGTCGCGTCAAACACCGTGAGTGGTAACAATATACTATCAAGTGGAGCGTTCGCAGACAGTTCGGGTATATCCAACGTAATTCAGAACAGCGGAAACAACGTTTTAATCCAGAACTCTACCGTCGTTAACCTGACACTCAAGTAAACAATATGAAAGTATTAAATAACGTAATTTGGCTGATGCTCGTTTATTCAGCATCAGCCATTTCATTAGAACTGCTACCTTACCGAGCACATTACTCTGTTCCTGTTAAAAGCTACAAAGAAATAGTGTTCGGTGATGTTTTTCGCCAACAGTATGACTTCAGCTGTGGCTCTGCCGCCCTGGCTTCTCTTCTCACTTTTCATTATGCAACAGAGTCATCTGAACAAGATATCTTCAAAAGCATGTTTGAAAAAGGTGATAAAGAAAAAATCAAAGAGAAAGGTTTTTCTTTGTTGGATATGAAGTTTTACTTGGATTCCATAGGGTTACGTTCTGACGGCTTTCAAGTAGGATTGGAGAAAATTAAAGAAGTCGGCGTCCCTGGGATTACTCTCGTTAATTTCGATGGGTATATGCATTTTGTTGTCATCAGAGGTATAAACAATCACTCAGTTATTCTAGGAGACCCTTCTAGAGGAACCATGATAATGAAACTGGATGAGTTTGAAAAATATTACCAAGGAATTGTGTTACTGGTCCGTAACGAAGCGGAAATGGGAAGGTCTAGCTTTATAACCAATGATAATTTCACCGTATATCAAAGATCACCATTAAAAACAGGAGTGTCTAGAGATTCCTTAGGGGTATTTAGCATTACTCTCCCAGTTTCCGGTGAAAATTAATATAACATTGTTTTAAATAACTTTAAGAACTAAACAACCTGAAAGGCCTGCATTATGAACTACAATAAATTTTTGTTAGTGCTTTGTATGCTAATACCTCATTTTAATGTGAATGCTAAAGATGTTGGCCTGCAAGAACTTACTCCTCTTTCAAATTTATCTTTAGAAGAATATCGAGGTGGCTTCCAAATTACGGACGAGTATATTATTAATATTGGATTAAGCATTACTACGACTATAAATGGCGATGATATTTTGAACACAAACATTGCCAACTTAGTAATTGAAAATGGTAATTTAAAAAACATTAGCGCAAATAGTGAAAATCAAAGTGGAGATATTTTCAACCAGGGTATTGTTAACATCATACAATTTGGTGAAGGAAATATTATTGGAGATGATTCTATAGATTCACCCCAAATGCCTTCGTCTCAAAATCCTAATATAATAAGTTCAGACTTTATAAATTCAAGTATTATCAATATTATTCAAAACACGAAAGATAACAGTATTATTGGACTTAGCACGCTCGTAGACATTGATGCTCAAGTAAATGGGGTAATACGGGAAATCAAAGCAAACCAACAATTAGAAGACGCCTTATTGAACCACCTTCAATGAGCATTTCCATTTTTATCTGAAAAATTGTCACGTTAAGCTTCTTTGATATTAGAAACGACTGATATCTATGATTACATACCAAAAGAAAGGTAGATATATCAATAGGCCACCATCATTTTAAGAATATATACCTACTTTATCCAATATAATCCAATCAATTTATAATGCGAACACTAGGCGCTAACGATAAATTAGGCCCAAGACTCAAGGGCCTAATATCCATTTTACAAATTAAAAGGTACTCGTACTGTTAATTGAAAGTCGGGAGTATCTTCTGTAAGACCAGCTTGAGCACTAACATTGATAGATGAGCGTTCACTAAAGGCATAGTTTATACCAAAAGTTAATGCATCTAATTGAAGCAACTTAGCATCATCTGCCGATCTGCCATTTACTTTGCTTTTTAAAATAGTTTTATGGCTAAGTCCTAAAGAGAATGAAAGATCAGGATTCACCGCAAACCCCATTCCTCCTGAAAGAGAAATAGTGTCTCCAAGTTCAACATCAGCTTTTGTGTCGCCAACTGTAACAGTATCCTCTAAGTTATAAATATAACTTAGACTAGCGAACAAGACCGCAGGATCAACAGGGTGAATAAGAGATAAATTAGGCTCAAAACTCCAAAAACCCGAACCTGTAGGGACATCACTAAATGAGTTGCTTCCATCTTCAATAGAAACATCATAAGGCGATCGTCCTGTATCCGACTTTACTCTAAGGCCACCTACCCAGTATGGCGCAGACTCAAAGTTAAACTGGTGCCTCAATGCGAACTCTACATCACCAAGCCCTCCGCCATCCACCGTTGTGTTTACTACTTCACTGTTTGAACCATCTTGAATGGGGCGCGTAGAAACTTGGTCATTACGATACACATACGGCACTCTAACTTCTAACTCTGTGGCGTTTGTTAAACCGTACCGAGCAGTTAATCCAACGGTTACTGTAGTCCTATCCGAATCACTCACTTCAATTCGCCCAACAATCAGAGTTGGTAAGACTGTATACCCAACAACAGATACTTTGTTTGAAGAGTTTTGTGTATAGCTTAAAGACGAATCAAATGACCATTTACCTTTAGGTGTGAGAACGCCTGGGCGCTCAATAACATCACCAACCGTTTGGGCGCGCTGAGGAATATCATCTCCTTCAGCACTATATGCATTCCCCGCAATGAATAAACTACAAAGATAGGTACCCAGTAAAGTCTTCCGTAACATCACATCTTTCCTTTTGCTGATGATCGTACCCAAGTAATCTCAGGCAATAGCTTGAGGTGAAGCTCCTAACTTTCCAAAGTAAGATTAGTATAGCTACTTCAAAACCACGACATACCTTTAAGTTTGGCGCTTTGAAGAAATTAGGAGACATTTATACTTATCTTCAACACTAAGCCACTAGTTAATAAATAATTAGGATAGATTCTATGTTTTCGCAATATTATTAATAAAATAAATTGCTTACCTGTGCTCTTAGTATGAAGTCGATATGACATAACAGCTGAAAAGCCTGTTCTCTTTTGCGTAGCATCAATCACATTGCTTTTTTAGATCGAGTCGCTCCGACTTCAACCATAACTAACGCTATCTTCCCCACATATTTCATCAAAATGCATTCCCGTGTCGCGATTTAACATGCTAAAGTTAACAATGCGTTAACAATTATAAATACAATGAGAAGACATGGAGTCACTTAAAATGAATCAGCCGAATCTAAATAGCGCTGCTGGTTGCGCTCTCCCACCACCAAATGAAATGATCCTCAAATGGGCTCAAGAGCGTCCAAATGAGGTCTACCTAAAACAAATTATTAACCGACAATTTGTTGAGTACACATTCTCTGATGTTGCAGATCAAGCCTTAAAACTTGTCAGCGCACTACGCTCACTTGGTGTAAAGCCTGGCGACAAAGTCGCATTAGTATCTAAAAACTGTGCAGAATGGTTTATTTGCGATCTTGCTATGATGCTTGGTGACTATGTCAGTGTGCCAATCTTTCCTACCGCCGGTGCAGACACCATCGAATACTGTGTGACTCATAGTGAAAGTAAAGCGATCATTGGCGGAAAACTCGATGATCCCAAAGCAACTCAGCAAGTCATTGATGCTATGCCTGAACTCATTAGCATCGCTCTACCTTATGACACGGCACCAAAGTGTAAGCACGAATACCAAGCGCTCATTGCTGATGCAGTGCCAAGTAAAGAGCGTCCGCAGCATTACGATGACAAGCTAATGTCGTTGGTGTATACCTCAGGCACATCAGGGTTACCGAAAGGCGCGATGCTAACTTACGGCGCATTCAGTTGGTCTGTTCAGCAACTGATCAATCATATTGGTATCCAAGAAAACGACCGATTGTTCTCTTATTTACCGCTCGCTCATATTACAGAGCGTGTTTATATCTTCGGTTCATCGATTATGGGTGGCGTGCCAACAGCATTTCCAGAGTCACTGGACACTTTTATCGAAGATGTGAAGATGCACCGACCAACTCTGTTTATCTCCGTCCCACGATTATGGACGCTATTCCAGCAACGTATTCAAGACAAACTTCCACAGAAGAAGCTCAATATTCTGTTGAAAATCCCATTCGTCAATTCTTTGATCAAGAAAAAGCTAGCAGATGGTCTAGGTTTAGATCAGGCTCGAGTATTAGGCTGTGGCTCTGCACCTGTCTCGCCAGCGCTGTTGGAATGGTACCACTCAGTGGGCCTTGATATCACAGAGGCTTGGGGGATGACGGAATCATTTGCCTACAGCACGCTCAACTACCCATTTAGAGCTGACAAAATCGGTAGTGTCGGTAATGCAGGACCAGGCATTGAGTTAAAAATCGCAGCTGATGATGAAATCATGGTGCGTGGCAAAGGGCTATTTTCTGGCTACTACAAAAATGACATTGCCACCCAAGAGTCTTTTGATTCAGAGGGCTGGCTACACACAGGCGATATCGGCGCTATCGACTCAGATGGTTATCTAACGATTCAAGGCCGTAAAAAAGATAACTTCAAAACCGCCAAAGGTAAATTTGTCTCTCCGGTTCCTATCGAGAAAAAGCTTTTCGAGTACAGTCGCGTAGAGATGATGTGTCTCATCGGTTTAGGGCTACCCGCTCCGATTCTTTTGGTTGTGCCACATGACTTCCCTAACTTTGATCGAGAGCGATACGCACGTACCACACGTAAAGTTATTGCCAGGATGAATCAAGAACTCGCCTCTCATGAGCAAATCAAAGGTGTGTTAATGATTAAAGAACCTTGGAGTATAGAAAATGGCGTACTGACGCCAACGCTTAAAATTAAACGTCATGTGCTCGAACAAAAGTATCATGAGATAGGCCACAATTGGCCAAAAGATGAATTGGTCGTGTGGGAAGAAGACTTGTAATTTTGCTTGCACTCCTCAACACCATTGGGGAGTGCAACTTAACTTTGAGCTTGAATCAAACTCATAAACTACTCTCTCCAGAATGGCTTACTCACTTCACAACTAATCTCCCTTTCACCTAACCCAATATCGTCCCAAAGGTGCTTTGGTAACTCTCTCAAGTGACGACGTGTCTTATAGTTCCTTCTCCAAGCCGCCAGTTTAGAATAAATTAACTGTAACCCGCTCTGATGGGCAGTAGGTATAGTACGCTCACAAGTGTGTGTCATGTTTTCCATTTCAAAGATCCCTATACAATGTTGACCACTTAATAATCAGCGACTACGCTGATATCCTCAAACGATAGAATCTGCCATAGAGTTAAGGAAAACTAATGTGAAAGATCGAATGCCTCCCTTACAGGGCTTGTATTACTTTTTCGTTGCAGCAAAGGAAGGAAGCTTTAAAACGGCAGCAAAAGAACTCTTTGTTACGCCAGCGGCCATTAGTCAGCAAATTCGTCATTTAGAAGAGTTCTTAGGCACGGACCTATTTGTTCGTCAGCACAGAAAAATCGTGCTCACACCTGAGGGAGAGCTACTGTTTAGTCAGGCAGAAAGAGGGTTTGCTCATTTGCAGCAAGGGGTTAGATTAGTCAATCAAGATCCAAACCCGAACCACCTTTCGATATCAACACTCCCCTCTTTCGCTCATCATTGGTTAGTCCCGAAAATTACGGCTTTTCGTCAGCGTCACCCTGATATCGCCTTGCTATTAGAACCAACCAATGATTTGGTGTCTTTTCAAGATAGCCAGATAGATTTATGTGTTCGTTACGGTTTAGGAAAGTACCCCAATTTAGAATCACAATGGCTAATGGACGAAGCTTTTTATCCAGCTTGTCATCCGGTGTACCAGAAAGAGCACGGGATCTATAACATCGAGGATTTAAGCAAAGCTGAGCTGATTGAAGATGTTTGGCCTGATCTTGATTGGAATATGTGGTTAGCAACCTTGGGTCACTGCGCAGCAAAGCCTACCTTAAAATACAGTGGATCACATCTCGTGCTTGAGGCTGCACTATCACTTCAAGGCGTGGCATTAGTAAAACACAGTTTAGCTCATCAATATTTTCGTTCTGGCAAATTGGTCCGAATTGGAGATATCGCTATCAAGCCCAACTTTGCGTATTACTTGTGTGCGCCAAAAGGCTACTTAAAAAGACCTAAAGCTCAATTGTTTGCGCAATGGTTGAAGGAAGAAATAGAAATATTTGAAAAGTCAGTGGTACCAGACTTTAAGACCATTGACCTAAAAGGCAACAGCACTAGAACGGCATCATAACAATCGTCAAAACAAACGCTAAATAGGAATAAAACAAAAACGCTCTGCGTATAAGACTGCTAGATACAAAAAGCCCCGCACTAAGCGGGGCTTTCAAGTTATAGAGTTAACTTAAGAATTACTTCTTAGCGTTACGCTCTTTAACGTCAGCAATTACTTGCTCTGCAACGTTTGTTGGACATGGTGCGTAGTGTGAGAACTCCATAGAGAACTGACCACGACCAGAAGTCATAGTACGTAGAGTACCGATGTAACCAAACATTTCTGATAGAGGTACATCACCCTTGATACGTACGCCAGTAGACGCTGCTTGTTGGTCTTTGATCATACCACGACGACGGTTAAGGTCACCGATTACGTCACCAACGTGATCTTCTGGAGTGAACACGTCAACTTTCATGATTGGCTCAAGAAGTTGCGCGCCAGCTTTAGGCATAGACTGACGGAATGCACCTTTCGCTGCGATTTCGTAAGCGATAGCTGAAGAGTCAACTGCGTGGAAACCACCGTCGAATAGTTCAACTTCAACGTCTAGAGTAGGGAAGCCAGCTAGAACACCGTGCTCCATCATTGACGCAAAGCCTTTCTCAACTGCAGGCCAGAATTCTTTAGGTACGTTACCACCAACAACTGTTGATTTGAACGTGAAGCCAGAGTTTGGCTCACCTGGTTTGATGCGGTAATCGATCTTACCGAACTGACCAGAACCACCAGACTGTTTCTTGTGCGTGTAGCTATCTTCGATTGCTTGAGTGATAGTTTCACGGTAAGCAACCTGTGGAGCACCAACTTCTAGCTCAACGCCGTAAGTACGCTTAAGGATATCTACCTTGATGTCTAGGTGAAGTTCACCCATACCTTTCAGGATAGTTTCGCCTGAATCTTCATCAGTCTCAACTTGGAATGATGGATCTTCTGCAACCATTTTACCGATCGCAATACCCATCTTCTCAGAACCGCCTTTATCTTTAGGCTTAACTGCGATAGAGATTACTGGATCTGGGAAGATCATTGGCTCAAGAGTACATTCGTGCTTAGGATCACATAGAGTGTGACCAGTTTGAACGTTCTTCATACCAACTACAGCGATGATGTCACCAGCTTGTGCTGAATCGATCTCGTTACGCTCGTCCGCGTGCATCTCAACCATACGGCCGATACGCTCTGTTTTACCAGTTGCAGAGTTAAGGATTGTGTCACCTTTCTTCATCTTACCAGAGTAGATGCGGATAAAGGTTAGAGCACCGAAGCGGTCATCCATGATCTTAAATGCAAGAGCACGTAGTGGCTCGTCTGCAGATACAGTCGCAACTTCACCAGTTGGCTCACCAGTCTCTGAATCAGTTAGAGGCTGTGGATCAACTTCTGTTGGAGATGGTAGGTAATCAATTACCGCGTCAAGAATAAGTTGGATACCTTTGTTCTTGTACGCTGAACCACAGTAAGTTGGGAAGAATGCTAGATCACGAGTACCTTTACGGATACAACGTTTGATGTCTTCTAGAGATGGCTCTTCGCCTTCTTCTAGGTAAGCCATCATTAGATCTTCGTCTTGCTCTAGAGCAGTTTCGATTAGCATTTCACGGTATTCAGCAGCTTTTTCTACCATGTCTGCTGGAATATCTTGAACTTCGTAGTTCTCTGGTTGGCCAGACTCATCCCATACGTAAGCTTGTTGGCTTAGTACGTCTACAACACCTACGAAATCTTCTTCGATACCGATAGGTAGAGTCATAACTAGAGGTGTAGCACCTAGTACGTTCTGTACTTGATCTACAACTTTGTAGAAATCTGCGCCCATACGGTCTAGTTTGTTAACGAAGATCAGACGTGATACGTGTGATTCGTCAGCGTAACGCCAGTTAGTTTCTGACTGAGGCTCAACACCACCAGAACCACAGAATACACCGATACCACCGTCAAGTACTTTTAGAGAACGGTAAACTTCGATAGTGAAGTCAACGTGTCCAGGAGTATCGATGATGTTTAGACGGTGATCGTTCCAGAAACAAGTTGTTGCTGCAGACTGGATTGTGATACCACGCTCAGCTTCCTGCTCCATGAAGTCAGTAGTAGTTGAACCGTCGTGAGTGTCACCGATCTTATGGATCTTACCAGTTAGCTTTAGGATACGCTCTGTAGAGGTAGTTTTACCCGCGTCTACGTGAGCAAAAATACCAATGTTTCTGTATTTTGATAAATCAGTCATTGTCTTACTCTGTTAATAAGGTATAAAGTGCGCGCAGAGTATATCACATTCTGTCAATACTGATACCCTTGCGTGCGGATGGAAGAAAAAAAATTTTAACGTGAAATTTCCGTCCCCAAAGCATAGTCAAACACAGCAATTTATGTACTTTATTCGCATTTTATTGAGGACGGATAGAACAGTTTGTGATTGCACAAATACCATTCTTATGAGCATTACAGCTCGTCAAAAGCCTCTATAGCTTCCGACAATTTCTTAACGCCGTGAATTTGCATGCCAGGGATGCCACCTTTCGGCATGTTGGCTGCTGGCACGATGGCTTTCTTGAAACCATGTTTGAACGCTTCATTCAAACGCTCTTGCCCACTTGGCACTGGACGGATTTCGCCCGCAAGCCCTACCTCACCAAAAATCACCACATCTTTAGGGAGTGGACGGTCACGAAAACTCGATAAAAGCGCCATAACTAAAGCAAGATCAGCGCTCGTCTCCGTCACCTTAACACCGCCAACCACATTAACAAAGACATCTTGGTCTGCCATTTGTAAGCCACCATGCTTATGCAACACCGCGAGCAAAAGTGATAGGCGGTTCTGCTCCAAGCCGACCGCAACACGACGAGGGTTGGCTAACTGCGAGTAATCCACCAGCGCTTGAATCTCTACTAGCAGAGGGCGCGTGCCTTCCCAAACCACCATGACGGAAGAGCCTGATGTTTCTTCTTCACCACGAGAAAGGAAGATCGCTGATGGGTTACTCACTTCTTTCAATCCTTGGCCTGTCATTGCAAAGACACCAAGCTCATTCACAGCGCCAAAACGGTTTTTATGACTACGCAAAGTGCGGAATCGGCTATCCGTTCCACCATCGAGTAGTACCGAACAGTCGATAATGTGTTCAAGAACTTTGGGGCCCGCAAGGGTACCATCTTTTGTTACGTGACCAACAATAAATACCGCAACATTATTCTGTTTTGCGTATCGTGTCAGAGCCGTCGCAGATTCACGTACCTGAGCAACACTGCCAGGCGACGATTGAACATCAGAAACGTGCATCACCTGAATCGAGTCTATTACCATTATACGAGGCTGCTCTTTTTCGGCGATTTGGCAAATTTTGTCGACGTTCGTTTCCGATAGCATTTTTAAATGATCTTTCGGCAAGCCCAATCGGGAAGCACGCATTGCCACCTGCTGTAACGACTCTTCACCGGTTACGTAAAGCGTTGGCATTTGCGCAGATAAACTACACATGGTTTGCAACAGAAGGGTTGATTTTCCTGCACCAGGGTTACCACCAATCAAAATTGCGGCACCTGGCACAACACCACCACCCAAGACGCGGTCAAGCTCTTTAAACCCACTGGTGAAGCGAGGTACTTCTTGCAGATCAATTTCGGATAGCGTTTGAACCGTAGCTTCTGTTGCGGAACCAGCGTAGCCGCTTAAGCGTTCATTGCGAGCAACGGTTGGCGATGCAGCGATACGTACTTCTGTTATCGTATTCCATGCACCACATGCGTTACACTGCCCCTGCCAACGGGGAAAGTCCGCGCCACAATCATTACAAACATACGCTCGTTTTGCTTTCGCCATGATGCCTCAATTTTTTCTACAAATGTGACTAAGCACAGCCAAGTCAGACCTGAACTGAAATGAACTATTGATATACTTAAGTATTACTTCGCTTAGCCGATACAATTTAAAGTAACGACATACTCTAACAGAAATAATGCAGCAATCTGAAATTCTCTCGCTCGCAGAACGACTCATTCCCGTTTACGGTACGAATGACTTTGACTTTGTCCTTGGCCAACTGACCGAGGAAGAGCCGCCTTCGGCCAAAATTTTGGTTAAAATGGAACTTAACCGCTTAATGGCTCCATGCAAAAAAAGCATTGATTTGCGAGGTCGCGTTCAAGGCGAATGTCGCGAGTATATTTTGGATGGTATTCCACATTGGTTGGATGATGTTGCTTTCAACGCTTACCATAAAAACATCAAAAAGTTTGGCTGCTACACGGAAGGAATGTGGGAAGCATTGGTCAACACGCGAAATAACTTTCGCGTAATGAGCAAGCGCCTTACTCAGCAAAAAACGCAATCGTTAACGGATCCTAAAAGCCCGTTCTTAGCAGAACCCGTTCACCTAGGCTACGATTTAAAGCGCCAAGAAAAACGCTTGAAAGTCCAATCTCAAGTTGAAATTTGCCGTTCTAAAGGACAGCTTCTTCATGGATTAAGCATTGATTTATCTAGCTCTGGCGCAAAGTTCAAAGTCCCTAGCGCATTTAAATATAACCTTGGGGAAATTATTCAGGTCACGTTTACTGAATTTGCCAGCAAATCTAACGTTGCAGGTATAGAGAAACCGCTTGCATACCGCATACTCGCGGTTGATGACTGTTACGAAAATGACTCAGTTCGATACCTCAGAACCATACGCTTAACTGATACCAATGTCGTCACCAAAGTGATAGATGAAGCGCTCAACAGTGCTGCTAAAAGGGCTCGTCACGACAATCAAGACAAGATTATTCGAGCTCGAACTCGCGGTTATGAGCACATCGCACTAAAGCACACCAGCAGCTTGCCTCTATTCTTTGATGGTAGTGACCTAAAATTAGCAATGTTAACGCCAAACAATCAAAAGCTTTGGCAATACTGGCACGATGAGAGAAACCAGCAAATGTTTGGTTCCTTATTCAACGAGCAACGCATCGCGTCACTCATTAAGCCTGGTGTTAAAGGAACAACCAATGTCCTTTATTCATTTACTCACGAGCACGAGAATCGAACCTATTTCTATTCGATGTTTCGCCCTGAAGCAACTCGCGAACAGCGCCAGCTATTTTGGCATTTAGGTGGCAAACGAGAGAGTTGGCGCGCCTTTAGAATTTCAATCTTTGAACTATCAGAGCAAGAACAGGAAGACCTAGCAGCATTCTCTCCAGAGTTGGCAGAAACGTCTCAATCACTGACTCATATTGGTATTTTGCAAGAAATTGCTGACGAAAAGTCAGGGCAGGATTACCTGCTAACTGAAAAGCCGCGCTTACCCGCTAATACATTAAACGCGTTTCGCCATCCGAGAAGAGTTATCGGCAATCCAAAGGGCATTTATTTTGATGCAAAGTCTCGTCGTAAAGAGCCTCGTTATCGTTTTAAAACACCTTTAGAGTTGTACTCAGGACAAACTAGAACCGGCGGTTGTACTGTTGACCTTTCCAAACGAGGACTCGGAATTAGGCTAAGTGAGCCCACGATGTTACGTTCTGGGCAAGAGGTAAGAATCAACTTTCGAGAATTACAACTCTACGACAAAAAATTGCCGTTAATGTCGGTGCCATATCGAGTAATTCGTGTAAGCCCAGATGGTTGTAGCGTGCAGCTAGTTATTGATGAAAGCAGCCAAACCATGAAGGTAATCGCTTTTTTCAACAGCATTATCGAGCACAATCAAGACAAGCTAATCCCGCAAAAAGAGACGCTACCAAGTAATGCTCTACTTGAAAGGCTGCACTGCATGTTGCTCTCGCGTACGCTGAGCACGCCCATTTTTATCAGTAAGAGTACGTCATCTTCAATAAAAACCCCCGTTATCGGGGTGAACTTGCCGCTACCTAAACACATTGAGCTTTTTGCCCGTCTTGGGCATGATCAACTGTTGTCACTTGAACCTATCTTTAAAGGCCGGACAAGCACATTAATCGCAGAGCCAATAAAACGTGTAGAAGGTGCTCAAGCCAGACATCAGGATATCTACATAAGCGCCGCAAAAGTAGGCAATAAAATTACAGGCATTGAGTCAAAGCTTCATCAAGAGTTCAACAGCGTAAAAGAGCGGATTCAATTTATAAAGAAAGCGCGAATGATGGGTGACTTTTACGTGATTCGCCTTTCTACTGCGCCAATTTTCGATCCGATGACATCATTACTGCAACAAGATTTAAGTGACTTAACCCAATTTGGTGTACATCAAGCAAGCAAGTTAGAAAAAGAGTTGACGGCGCTCGTTGGTTACAGTGAATTTGAAGACATTACTGAAGAGGTAGTAATTAGATTGGAGTTAACCGAGTAAATTCAAAGTCATACCAAATTGAAAAAAAACACCGCCTTTCTGGCGGTGTTTTTGAATGGATGGTTAAGGTTTAGCTTTCCAGCTGACCTTTTGCTGCTTCACCAATGCGCCAGATAAAATACAGAGCACACCGCCCAACCCTGCAAAGCGAATCGCTGATTGCGCTTGAGCTTCCACTTTTGGTTTTGCGTGATACGCAATCCCTAATCCTGCCACCGACATCATCACAAGATCATTAGCGCCATCACCGACAGCAACCGTGTTGTGCTGCTCAATTTCATATTCATCCGCCAGTTCCACTAGAATGTCAGACTTCATCTGCGCCGTTACCACATCACCAAGTACGTTACCCGTGAGTTTGCCGTCAATAATTTCTAATTGATTGGAGCGAGCAAAATCTAAGTCGACTTTATCTTTGATGTAATCAGAGAAGTAAGTAAAACCACCGGAAGCAATCGCTGTTTTCCAGCCCAAGGCTTTCAACGTCGCAATTAGCGCTTCAAAGTCCGGCATGAATGGTAACTGGGAACGAACTTGTTCAAGAATTGATTCATCGGCACCTTTGAGCTTACCAACTCGCTGACGTAAACTTTGCTCAAAATCCAGCTCACCTTGCATGGCACGTTCAGTGACTTCAGCGACTTCATCCCCTACTCCTGCCAGTTTCGCGATTTCATCAATACACTCTATCTGGATCGCCGTTGAATCCATATCAAATACAATCAACCCTTGGGTTGATAGATCGGGCACTTCATTAAGCGAGGCGTAATCTAGGTTGAGACTTTGTAAGATCGTTTCATGTTGAGGAGTCAACTCTCCGGCCATCAGGGCTACTTCATATTGGCCAACTTTCCACGTTTCTAGTATCGGGTTGTAAAAGCCGGTGAAGAAATCAATGTCTTCGAAGTGACTTGGCGAAAGGTACTCAGCAAATACGATCCAGTTTGCTTTTGCTTTATCTAATTGGGAGGCAAATCGAGTCTCGGGTAATCGTTTTAAAAGTGTCGTATGTTTTCTGATAGGCAAGCTTTTTGACGCGTCCATGTATATAATCCCTTATGACTTTGCTAAAACGTTACCTCAACAAACTAAAAAGGCAAGTCTTTGTTTTATTTTAAATGGATGAGTAAAGAGCATGAGTGAATCTTTGTTCTCAGTAAGGAATGCCCTAAGAATTCTGGCACTAATCCTACTGTGTGTGATGTTGTTTATCACAATAAAAAACAGTGTTGTGATCAGTAAGGGTAATGAGAAAATTCAAGCACAACAGCTTGAAACACTCACCAAAGTTTTGATTTCACAGGCGTCTCTTTCTGCCAGTGAGATGATTTTAACTAAAGATCAAGAACGATTACTTCAGCTAACAAACCAGCTAGCACAAGACCGTTTAGTGTTTGATGCAACAATCTACGATGCACAGGGTGTACGTTTAGCGTCTAGTGAAGAGGCATTATCGGTACGCGAAGTTCTTGGCCTAGATACGCCTTTGGCAACAGCTTCCATTGGTCGCCAGCAGTTGGTTGAACCAGTTTTTGCAGATGGTGCGCTTATCGGTTTTGTTCGCGTGACCTTTGAGACGGGCCGGGTGACGGCTATTTCTGACCACCACTATCGCAAGAGCGATCGTTATATGTACATGATGGTCTTAATGAGCTTTGTCTGTGGTATGTTGTTCATCTTGATTTTACGTCGACAACCGATACGTCGTAAAAAAGCGCCAAACCTGCTGCTAACCAAGTAACTAGGTAGCGCTAACAACTCATATAAAAACAGCCCGCAATGTGCGGGCTGTTTTTTTAGCTCTTGAGAGCGAAAAATAGAATGACTCTTCGTCGCTTACTCTTCGTCACCAAGCAATACTGAATCTAGTGCGATTAGCATCATGTCGTTGAATGTCGTTTGACGCTCGTCAGATGTAGTCTGTTCGCCAGTCTTGATATGATCAGAAACCGTACAGATTGTCAGAGCTTTTGCACCGTATTCTGCCGCAACACCGTAAATACCAGCAGCTTCCATTTCAACACCAACAATGCCGTACTTGTCCATTACATCGAACATTTCTGGATCTGGCGTGTAGAAAAGCTCTGCTGAGAATAGGTTACCAACTTTAACGTCAATACCGCGAGCTTTTGCAGCGTCTTCTGCCGCACGAACCATGTTGTAGTCTGCGATTGCCGCGAAGTCATGACCTTTAAAGCGGATACGGTTCACTTTAGAGTCAGTACATGCACCCATGCCGATCACAACATCACGCACTTTGATGTCTTCATTCACTGCGCCACAGCTGCCAACACGGATGATTTTCTTCACGCCGAAGTCTTTGATTAGTTCAGTCGCGTAAATCGAGCATGATGGGATACCCATACCATGGCCCATGACCGAGATCTTACGGCCTTTGTATGTGCCTGTGTAACCAAACATATTACGAACGTCACACACTTGAACGACATCTTCAAGGAAAGTCTCTGCGATGTATTTTGCACGTAGTGGATCGCCAGGCATCAGTACGACGTCTGCAAATGCACCCATTTCAGCATTGATATGTGGAGTTGCCATTTTCTTTTCCTTAACCTTTCTCTAGCGCTCCGCGCTTAAGGCGATATAAGCCAGAGTATTCTCATTTCCGACAAGCAGCATTTACATACTGCAAACATAAAACTAGGAGCAATCAAGCTCCTAGTTTTCAAAAACCTAACTAATTATAGGAAGTTCTTACCGTAATCCATTGGAGAAGTACCGAAGTAACTTGCCAATGTTTGACCGATATCTGCGAATGTTTCGCGGCGGCCAAGAGAACCAGCTGGTACTTTTTGACCATAAACCAATACTGGGATGTGCTCACGAGTATGGTCAGTACCTGGCCATGTTGGGTCACAGCCGTGGTCTGCCGTTAGGATAAGCACATCGTCTTCTTCCATAATCTCTAGCACTTCATTGATACGACCATCGAAGTACTCAAGTGCCGCTGCGTAACCCGCTACGTCACGACGGTGACCGTAAGCTGAGTCGAAGTCTACAAAGTTAGTGAATACGATCGTGTTGTCGCCCGCTTCTTTGATTTGCTCTAGCGTTGCTTCGAACAATGCAGGGATACCTGTCGCTTTCACTTTCTTAGTGATGCCGCAGTTTGCGTAGATATCAGCAATCTTACCAATAGAAACCACGTTGCCTTGCTTCTCATCAACGAGCTTCTGAAGAACCGTTGCTGATGGTGGCTCTACAGAAAGATCACGACGATTACCTGTACGCTCAAATTGACCTTTACCAGCACCAACGAATGGGCGCGCGATAACACGACCAATGTTGTAATCTTCTAGCTCTTCACGTGCGATTTGGCAAAGCTCTAGTAGACGGTCTAGACCGAAAGTCTCTTCGTGACATGCGATTTGGAATACAGAGTCAGCAGACGTGTAGAAGATTGGTTTGCCAGTCTTCATGTGCTCTTCACCAAGATCGTCAAGAACTTGAGTACCAGACGCGTGACAGTTACCTAGGAAACCGTCAAGACCTGCACGCTCAAGAATGCGGTCAGTCAATTCTTTCGGGAAGCTGTTTGCTTTGTCAGTGAAGTAACCCCAGTCAAACAGAACAGGAACACCTGCGATTTCCCAGTGACCAGACGGCGTGTCTTTACCTGAAGAAAGCTCTGCTGCATGACCGTATGCACCAATGATTTCAGCGTCTGCGTCTAGTCCAGGTGCGAAGCGACCTGTCGATTCTTTATGCGCCATTGCCAAACCAAGTTTCGATAGATTTGGAAGGCGAAGTGCACCTTGGCGATTGTCGTTATCTGCTAAGCCTTTGTCACATTGGTCAGCGATGTGACCTAGTGTGTCTGAACCTACATCACCAAATTCTTTAGCATCGGCAGTTGCACCGATACCGAATGAGTCTAGTACTAAAATAAATGCTCTTTTCATTGCTCGTTCCTTAGGCCCACTCGGCTTTTTATTATGGTTGAGTAGGCCTTGTGTAATTACTTGTTCTATTAGATATCTTCTGCACGAATTTGGCGGTAAACCTCTGGAGTTGGTGTGTATTCACCACCTACTTTGATTGCACTGCGCAGTGCTTTTGCCGCTTCTTCCCATTGCTCTTCAGTGCGAGCGTGGATGACCGCAAGAGGTTTATCACTGTCTGCGACCTCACCTAGGCGGATGAACTCGTCGAAACCAACTGCGTAGTCGATTTCATCAGTAGCAACACGACGACCACCACCCATAGCAACCACAGCCATGCCGATAGCACGTGTATCCATTGCAGAGACAATGCCCGTTTCTGTTGCGTAAACTGGCTTAATGATTGCTGCTTTTTCTAAGTAGTTGTCGTAGTTTTCTACGAAGTCCGCAGGGCCGCCTAAACCGGCAACCATCTTGCCGAAGCACTCAGCCGCTTTGCCGTTATCCAGCACTTCCATCAGTTTTGCGCGTGCGTCTTCTGTGTTCTCAGCAAGCTTGCCAAGTACTAACATTTCAGCACATGAAGCCATGGTCACTTCAAGTAGACGAGGATTACGGTATTCACCCGTTAAGAAACGAACCGCTTCACGAACTTCCACTGCGTTACCCGCTGAAGACGCCAATACTTGGTTCATGTCCGTAAGAATTGCCGTAGTTTTAGTGCCAGCACCGTTTGCTACCGCAACGATTGATTTTGCTAGCTCTTCAGACGCTTCGTAAGTTGGCATAAATGCACCTGAACCCACTTTTACGTCCATCACTAGCGATTCCAGACCCGCCGCCAGTTTCTTAGAAAGGATCGACGCCGTAATCAGGGAGATATTGTCTACCGTTGCGGTAATATCACGAGTCGCGTAAACACGCTTATCCGCAGGAGCAAGGTCACCAGTTTGACCGATGATCGCCACACCAGCGTCTTTGGTTACTTGACCAAAAACATCGTTGCTCGGCGTAATGTTGTAACCAGGGATAGATTCAAGTTTATCCAGCGTACCGCCTGTATGACCAAGACCGCGGCCAGAGATCATAGGTACGAAACCGCCACACGCTGCCACCATTGGGCCAAGCATTAAAGAAGTTACGTCACCCACACCACCGGTTGAGTGTTTGTCGACAATTGGACCACCGAAGTTCATGTGGCTCCAGTCGATAACCATGCCCGAATCACGCATTGCACACGTTAAGGCGATGCGCTCATCCATGGTCATTTCATTAAAGAAAATCGTCATAGCAAACGCCGCAATCTGACCTTCAGATACCGTGTTGTTCGCTACGCCTTGAATAAAGAAGTTGATTTCGTCTGCGGTAAGTACTTCACCGTCACGTTTTTTACGAATGATTTCTTGTGGTAAATACATTAGTGCCTCCCAAGCTCTTTTGAGCCATGGTTGTAGTAGGATAGAAGAGGTTTGGTAGCACCCGTTTAGGTGCTACCGTTCAGACGTATTATTGGAATTAGTACGCTGTTGGATCAGCGACGTCGCCCGATACTTCTAATGTATTTAGTAGGTTGGTTAGCAGGCTAGACGCACCAAAACGGTAGTGACGAGCATCAACCCAGTTGTCACCTAGGATTTCGTCAGCCATTGCTAGGTATGCTGCTGCGTCTTCAGCAGTGCGCACACCACCTGCTGGTTTGAAACCAACAGTTTCTGCAACACCCATGTCGCGAATAACTTCAAGCATCATGCGAGCGTATTCTGGTGTTGCGTTTACTGGCACTTTACCAGTTGAAGTTTTAATGAAGTCAGCACCTGCTTCAATACAGATTTGAGATGCTTTCTTGATTAGTGCTTCTTCTTTTAGTTCACCTGTTTCGATGATCACTTTAAGAAGAATGTCACCACAAGCTTCTTTACATTGCTTAACTAGTTCGAAGCCTACTTTCTCATCACCCGCCATTAGCGCGCGGTAAGGAAAAACTACGTCAACTTCGTCTGCACCGTAAGCAACCGCCGCTTTTGTTTCAGCAACTGCGATTTCAATGTCGTCGTTACCATGTGGGAAGTTCGTTACTGTTGCAATACGAACCTCTGGCGTACCTTGCTCACGAAGTGTCTTCTTAGCAATAGGAATAAAGCGAGGGTAAATACAAATTGCAGCTGTGTTGCCTACTGCTGTTTTCGCGTCATGACATAGTGAGATCACTTTTGCATCAGTGTCATCGTCATTCAACGTAGTTAGGTCCATAAGTTTAAGTGCACGTAGCGCTGCTGCTTTTAAATCGCTCATTTCTATCTCCGATCAATATTCAAAAAATTCACTACTCAGCCTTACATCACGTCTTTAACTATAATCAACAAGTCGAGACAATGTGAGTAAATGGCTAAACAGTCTATTAATGAACGGACTTGGTTCCCTGAAGACTCGGCATATACAGCGAAAATTTATCATATGCCAATTGCTATCCTTGTCACCGCACAGTACCAGTTTGGCCTATGGCACAACAATCTATGATTGCGGTGTCTTTAATATCACATCACAAAGCAAAACGCCTATTAGATCTGATATTGCAAGGCAATTCATTTGCCCATCGATTATGTAATATTCATTACGTGATTAAGAATCAAGCTTAACCACTATCCTGTGATTAATACATTATAGAGTTTCACCGCAAAACTGTAGCACCAAATAGAGCGCAAACGGTTTGTATCTCAAAATTTCCTAGCCCCTATTCCATTGACTGCGTAATACCTCGACTAAGGCAAACACCCGATGAAATTTTGGAGCCCGAAAAACGAAAAATGCCCCGCAGCAATCTCTTGCTACAGGGCATGATGTAAAACGGCGTCTATATATTAAGAACCGATTCTAATTATAGTGCTGCAAGGCTTAAGCAGAAGCCTGCAATTGTCGCTGCCATAAGGTTAGACAACGTACCTGCAAGAACTGCTTTAACACCCATGCGAGCGATGTCACTACGACGGTTTGGTGCAAGGCTACCTAGACCACCAAGTAGAATCGCGATAGAAGAAAGGTTCGCGAAACCACATAGTGCGAATGAGATGATAGCTGTTGTCTTCTCAGACATTACTTCACCAGTTGCCGCGATTACTTGAGCGTTTTCACCTAGATATGGTGTGAAGTTCAAGTAAGCAACGAATTCGTTCACTACGATTTTCTGACCGATGAATGAACCAGCTGTTACAGCTTCTGCCCATGGAACACCGATTAGGAATGCTAGTGGAGAGAACGCGTAACCTAGGATTAGCTCTAGTGTTAGTTCTGGCATGCCGAACCAACCACCGATGCCACCTAGCATACCGTTGATTAGCGCGATTAGACCAACGAATGCGATTAGCATTGCACCTACGTTAAGCGCAAGTTGTAGACCAGAAGCCGCACCGCCCGCAGCTGCGTCGATTACGTTAACTGGTTTGTCGTCACCGCCGTCCATCGCTTCTTCGATACTTTCGTGAGGCTGGTCAGTCTCTGGGTGAAGGATTTTAGCGAACAGTAGACCACCTGGTGCTGCCATGAATGATGCCGCAACTAGGTACTCTAGTGGAACACCCATAGATGCGTAACCAGCTAGTACACCACCAGCAACAGAAGCTAGACCACCACACATTACCGCGAATAGCTCTGATTGAGTCATTTTTGGAACGAATGGGCGAACAACTAGAGGTGCCTCAGTTTGACCTACGAAAATGTTAGCTGCCGCTGACATTGATTCCGCACGAGAAGTGCCTAGCGCTTTTTGTAGTGCGCCACCAAGAATCTTGATAACCCATTGCATAACGCCAATGTAGTAAAGAACTGAAATCAGTGCAGAGAAGAAGATCAGTGTAGGAAGAACACGGAATGCGAAGATGAAACCGCCGCCGCCGAATACTTCGAACATCTTGTCAGAAACAAGACCACCGAACAGGAATGATGAACCATCGTTACCGTAGTTGATAACGTTAGAAACACCTGAAGAGAAACCGTTTAGTAGATCACGGCCCCAAGGTACATACAGAACAAATGCACCTAATGCGAATTGGATAGCGAATGCGCCACCCACAGTTCTAAAGTTGATAGCTTTTCGGTTGTTAGAAAATGCCACTGCAATCGCAAGAAGCACTACCATACCGATTAGGCTCATAAACAGGCTCATAGTTTATGACTTCCTTATAAGTTATTTATTGGCGTGTTACAAAATGGAGCTATAAAGCGGGGGCAATTATACTCATGCAGAATCAATTAAAGTAATGCCAGCCTCACACTTTCCTATAAGATTCATGATTGATTCAACCAGCTTTGTGAGTTAATTCACAATAAGCAGGAAAACGTTTTCGATTTCAAACCACATCTTTAGATTTTATTCACATATCGAGAAAGCAAAATTGCTATTTTTCCACAGTTGAGAGGCAATCGATTGCTTTCGGCCGTTATGCAACTCTACGAGCTCATTAAAGACGTGAATGAGTTTGGCTGGGTGATTTGACTCCCCTTGATATCCAAGTATAGGCATATCTGGTGCGTCTGTTTCGATTACTAGGTTTTCGAGTGGTAATTTTTGAATTGCGTCGCGTGTTTTCTTGGCTCTTGGGTAGGTAATCGTTCCTCCTACACCGATAAAAAAACCTAATTTGACCCACTCCATGGCTTGCTGATAACTCCCAGAAAAAGCGTGTAGCACACCACCTCTAGGGAGATTCGCCGCTTTCACCATTTGAATGAGGCGATTGTGCGCTTTTCGGCTATGTAAAATAACTGGGAGTTCGAAGCGTCTAGCCAGCTCAAATTGAACTTCAAGTATCTTTTCTTGCAACTGTGGATCAACATCAATGGCAAAATCTAAACCACACTCTCCTATTGCCACGCACTGCTGCCCTTTTTGATTTAGATAGCCTTCTAGCTCTGTAAGGTGCTGCTCAACGTTATCTTCAAGAAAATACGGATGAAAGCCGAGCGCATAATACAAATTGGCATGTTGCTCTGCCAAAGTTTGAATACGAGCCCAGTTTTGCGGACCGACGGAAGGAATCAAAATTCTTGCGACGCCTTGCGTTTGAGCAAGCTCAAGTTGATGTGCAAAGTCATCTTGAAACACATCAAAATCAAAGTGGCAGTGCGTATCAAAGAGCTTCATCTTGACGCTTTTTATCTGTATCTGCGGGCAGAAAATCAGAGGATGGTTGGGCTTCACTCTTTTCTTCAGTTTGATGGGCTGGGTCTTTTCGATATGGGACACAACTGCGTTTCTGATCGGGAGTTAACCCCATCTCTTTACACCAGTTGTCGTAACGCTTTAGCCCACGTTTAAACCAATTCATATCTTATCCTTATATAAAAACGCCCTTGGCTAAGTTTATAGCCAAGGGCGTTTTAAAATCTAGTTTGCGTTAAGGCTTACCCTAACCGTGCAAATTAGTGCTCACGCGTCGCACGGAAATCAACGTCAGGGAAACGCTCTTTCGCCAAGTTTAAGTTAACCATTGTTGGAGCGATATACGTTAGGTTATCACCACCATCCAATGCTAAGTTCGCTTGATTCTTGCGTTGGAACTCATCTAGTTTCTTCGCATCACCACACTCAACCCAACGAGCAGTTGCAACGTTAATGCCTTCATAAATCGCTTCAACGTTATACTCAGATTTCAAACGAGCCACAACAACATCGAACTGAAGTACACCAACGGCACCAACGATCAGATCGTTGTTCTGTAGAGGACGGAATACCTGTACCGCACCTTCTTCTGATAGCTGAACCAAACCTTTGAGAAGCTGCTTCTGCTTTAATGGATCTTTCAGGCGAATACGACGGAATAGTTCCGGAGCGAAGTTCGGAATACCAGAGAACTTCAGTGATTCACCTTGCGTAAAGGTATCACCAATCTGAATAGTGCCGTGGTTGTGTAGACCAATGATGTCACCGGCGTAAGCGTGTTCTGCACGTGCACGGTCACCAGCCATAAAGGTTACTGCATCAGAGATACTCACTTGCTTGCCAAGACGAACGTGGTTCATCTTCATACCTTGCGTGTAAGTGCCCGATACAATACGCATGAATGCGATACGGTCGCGGTGTTTTGGGTCCATATTCGCTTGGATCTTAAATACGAAACCAGAGAACTTCTCTTCAGTCGCTTCAACTTCACGTTCAACCGCTTGACGAGTTTTCGGCGCTGGAGCCCATTCAGTTAGACCGTCTAGCATATGATCCACACCAAAGTTACCTAATGCAGTACCGAAGTAAACTGGCGTCAGGTCACCTGTTAAGAACATTTCCAAATCAAACTCAGGGCAAGCACCCATGACAAGCTCAAGCTCTTCTCGAACACTTTCCGCAAGGCCTGCACCAACTTTTTCATCAAGCTCTGGGTTATCGAGACCTTTGATGATTCGAACTTCTTGAATCTCATGACCGTGACCTGATTCGTATAAAATCGTTTCATCACGGTGAATGTGGTACACACCTTTAAATTCTTTACCACAGCCGATTGGCCATGTAATTGGCGCACACATCATGCCCAACTCGTTTTCTACCTCGTCCAATACTTCCATTGGATCACGAACGTCACGGTCAAGTTTGTTCATGAAGGTTACGATTGGCGTGTCACGCAGACGCGTTACTTCCATCAGCTTACGTGTACGATCCTCGACACCTTTCGCCGCATCGATAACCATCAAACACGAGTCTACTGCCGTTAACGTACGGTATGTATCTTCCGAGAAGTCTTCATGTCCAGGCGTATCAAGTAGGTTTACCAGACAGTCATTGTAAGGGAACTGCATTACAGAAGTAGTAACCGAGATACCACGTTCCTTTTCCATTTCCATCCAGTCTGATTTTGCGTGCTGTGCGTTACCACGACCTTTAACCGTACCTGCTTTTTGGATCGCGTTTCCGAATAACAGTACTTTTTCAGTAATGGTGGTTTTACCCGCATCCGGGTGCGAGATGATAGCAAAGGTCCTTCGCTTATTGATTTCATTAAGAAAATCTTGGTTTGCCATGTATAAATTCTTTTAGTTTGTACACGGATTTGTACACACTTTTGGAAGTACTCTATTTTCAGTTCTTCGCTTGTCAAATCCGTCGTGTTAATCGTAATTGGCCGCTATTTTCGCTGATCTTGACTTTATAAACAATCAATGGTTATCTAATCGGTTACCATTTACTCTCAGCGTGCGCCAATGCTCAGTTGTAGCTGTTTGCAATCGTTGCTTCTTCAGCTCATGAACAACTGTGGCTAAACCACAAATTCCTTCGCTACCAGAAATCGATGATAGCTTGTCGTACTACACCGATGATGGTGCAGTTGCCGTTGATCGGTATTGCAGGGTATTGGGGGTTCAAAGGTTTTAGGTACTTCTGTTCACCATCAATAACTAACTGCTTAAAGGTTGCTTCTTTCGAATCATCCAAACGCGCAACAACCAATGAACCTGAAGAGTAAGGTAATTCAGGATCAACAACGATCACTGCTCCCTCAGGTATGGATTTTTTTCCGCTTGGATTTTCCATACTGTCGCCTTTTACGCGAAGTGCGAAACAACCCTCATGTGCTTTCCCTGTGACTTCACGCCACTCCTCAGCATCTTCATGGGCAAATCCCTCCGCTATTTCAGTCCAATCACCGGCCTGAACCCAGTTAATGAGAGGAATTCTTCCCTTAATGTCAGGCCCAACTTCTACATTACCGACCCCCAAGCCAATCTCGCCATCACCTGTGGCGAGCCAATGAGCATTCACGCGAAGCGCCTCCGCGATCTGCATGGTGTAACGAGATCTAGCCGATTTACCAGAGCAAATCTGGCTGATCGACTGCTGTTTGATACCAATGCGACGAGCCAACTCAGACTGAGTCACCCCAGTAAGCTGCAAGGCATGGTTTAGTCGTTCGGATAAAGTTTTCATAAGCCCGTATTCTACAAATAAAACTGTAGCCTTTCAACAATTTTAACTGTTGACTTATCTACAGTTTAAACTGTAACATTCAATCTTGTAACAGTTATTATTGTAACAGGAGACGGTATGGAAGTGTTCAACACGACACAAAAACATCTCCGCCGTGCCATTGACTTGGTCGGCGGGCAATCAGCATTAGCACGAGCCATCAACTCAAAACAGCAAAACGTCTGGTTTTGGTTGAATAAATCAGGGCGTGTTCCCGCTGAATTCGTTTTACCCATCGAACAAGCTACGCAAGGACAAGTAACCCGATCTCAGTTAAGACCGGACATCTACCCCGAATGCCCAAGCGAGCTGAAAGCCAGTAACCAGTAGGATTAAGGGCAAGTAATGGTCAGCATTTTACGTAAACACAAAAGCGAGTAACTCCATGCGTGATTATGGCAAGGTCTATACCCGCTTTTGGCTAAAGCAAAATGTTTTGTCCTGGAGTGACTCAGCGAAGTTGCTAGGACTGTATTTGCTTACATGCCCGCATTGTAATTTGCTTGGCTGCTTTCGATTGCCGATTGGTTACGTTGCTTCTGACTTGAACTGGGATGAGCAACAGGTTGCCAAGGCTCTAAATGAGTTAGAACAAGATCAGTTCCTCATTCGTTGCGAGGAATCCGGTTGGACTTTGATTCGGAGCTTTCTGAAGCACAACCCAATCGAAAACCCAAACCAAGGTAAGGCAGCCTTTCGGTTGCTTAAAGATGTACCTGCCGACTTCATTGGTATGGCATCGCTTTTGAAATCTCTTGCCGCTTTTCAAGCTCGGCTACCAGAAGAATTTTCATCATTGTTTATGCCTGATGGCAACCCGGCAAGGGACTCTCAACGGTCGGATGACTCTGAGAGAAGCAATAAACCAACAGTTAAAACTGTTGACCACATACAGTTTGAAGACTTCTGGGATGTACAAATACGCAAAGAAAAAAAAGCGAAAGCCAAAGAAGAATGGCTACGCATGGGCCTCAATGAAGACCATGAACTCGCCTTGGAAGTGCTAACACGCTGGAAAGAGCAACGAGACAACCGATTGCAGTATCAAGATCGGACTAAGACCCCTATGCCACATAACTGGCTTTTAAACCGGCAATGGGAAGACGAGTACGTTCGCATTGATGAAGTACAGCAATCATCGACGAGCCTAAAGGGCAGCAATCACCAATTGAATATTGAAGAAAGCAATCGCCGCATTGCTGAAAGCTGGGCCGGACCAGGTATTCGGGAGGTTCGTTCAAGTGCAGGAGGTTGATAAACGCGAGTTTGCTGAAGTTTGGGGAGCAGCTTGGGCCATGTATGGCAAAAGCGTATCACCACAATTGCTATCCATCGCATTTGAAGCCCTTCGTGCTTACAGCATTGAAGAAGTGCGAATCGGTCTGACTCGGCATATTCAATCCCCGGATACTGGGCAATTTTTTCCAAAGCCCGCTGACGTCATCAAGCATATCGATGGCAACTCTGGCTCAAGAGCCATGGTTGCTTGGAACAAAGTTGACAAGGCTGTTCGTCAGGTTGGCGCTTGGACATCCGTGATGTTTGACGATGCGTTTATTCACCGCGTTATTTCAGACATGGGGGGATGGGTTGAACTCTGCAAGGTTGACGACAGGGAATACCCCTTTAAGCAAAAAGAGTTTTTAGCACGCTACCAGGCTTACTTGCTCCGGGACGAAGTGGGTGAATACCCAAGGCTATTACAGGGTATTGCAGACCATCAGAACCAGCAAAAAGGATTTGATATGCAAGCGCCGGTTGCCGTGGGCGACTGGTCAAAAGCGGCACAAGTTTATACGAGAGGCATCGCCGACTTTAGCGCAGTGCCATTAAAAAGAATAAGCCCGAAAGCCATTCAGGCGCTTCTCGGAAATCAATTAGAGGACAAAAATGAAAACGATTAAAGCAAAAACCATTGCCCTAGTGATAGCCATGTCCGCAAGCACTTCAGTCTATGCGTTTCCGGGCTATCAGTGGGAAAAAGCAGCAAAAAGTGTTGGTATTGATCCAGTCATGCTCTACGCCGTTGCCTTGGCTGAGTCCGCCTCACATCGTGGTCTCAACATGACCAGTCCATGGCCATACGCAATTCGCAATGGTTCAAACGCAACCTACGCCAAATCTAAGACAGAAGCTGAGCAACTGTTAAACCAGGCACTGCAAGAGAGTGAAAAATACCAGCTCGATATTGGCCTAATGCAAATCAATTTGCATTGGCACGGACATCGGGTGAGCTCAGCGGCAGAACTGCTAGACCCCATCACCAACCTTACCGTCGGCTCCAGTATTTTGGCCGAAGCAATCAAATCTTCACCAAACGATTTAGAGCTTGGCATAGGCCGCTATCACAGTTGGAACGAAGAGCGTGCACGCTGGTATGGGCAAAGAGTGCTTTCTATCTATCGTAATATTTTACATGAACTGGAGGTCCGTCAATGACAACCAATCAACAAGACTTCTATCAATTAAATTTGGCGTACCTGCACGCAGCACGAGAATTAGCGCGAATTGATCCGCAAGAGGCCGTCTTGCGCTTTGGACTTACACGCGACGTGGTTGATGCTTTGATTAATGCTGGTGTTGATGACCTGCAACGAGTGGCGACCTCATCATTCATGCTGTTTCAACCAAGGGGTAACCAAAGCCAACTGATTGAGATGGTGAAGAGCAAAGGCACAGGTATCCCAAGAATCGCTTATTTATTATCAACCCTAAACAACAAGGGGGATGCATGATTGATAACCTGTCCAAAAGTGAGCTGTTTACCCGAGCCTCACTGCTTATTAAATACGGATTTCGAACAACGATCATCGCGCTCGATACTGGTTTGCCAATCCACATTATCAGAAGGCTGCACAAAGAAGTGACTGGCAAGTCACCTTGTCCTGGTCAATTACCAGAATCTGATGCCATTGTTAAAAGCAGAAGAGCCCTAGTTGAAGGCTCCCTGCTGATGGCGCTTTATGTAAATATTGGTGGTGATAATGTCTACAAGCAATTAAATATTGATGCTTTGATGAAGGCTTACGATGCGTACTTGGTTGCAAGGGAAGAAGCAGATCTTCCATCTGAGATCCCCTGGAAAAAACTAACCATTAATGAAGGTTGGGTTCTAGCTCGTGATTTAAGATCACAGCTAGCATCCTTACACCGGTGTCGATGCGGCAGTCTGTATTTGACGGTATCTCAACAGCGCATTCAGCTTAAATGTCCTGTGTGCGAGATTATGGCCGAGCAAACCACTAGAGCACTTTTTGAGGACTAACATGCTGATGCATGATTTGATTGGGCACCGCCCGTGCACTTTGAGAGTACTAAGAAGATGACAAACTTACTTAAATCTTTACCAGCACGCTGCTGGTTTATATCACTGGGGCTTTTTCTGGCGACTTTGGCAGCGGCTCATTTTTTTCCATCAGAAATATTTACGGCATCTGCCAAGTTAGCGGCTTTGCCATTTCTGATTTGCACCATCGTTTTTTTCAGCTACTTGGGATTCAAAGCAACTGCTAGTCCTATCGGACTTATAACCATCACCACTATGTGTTTAGCAATCGCATATTGGCAAGCGAGTTGGGCAATTTTATGTGTCGGTTTAGCTTTCTTAGGCTTAAGCGGACTAATCCATTTATTTCAAAGACAACTGAAAGATACCGGTCGAGAACTAAGCCTGAGCGAAAAAAAATATTGGTACTGGGTAAACGAATTTGCAGACGGTCGCTCATCTATCCTCCCCAAAAGGCCAAAAAAATAGCCAGCCCATCACAAGCTGGCTACCTTCTGTTTTTAGTTCCTTCCTGAAGCCTGGTTATAGGCCCTAATATCGATCAAGTTGTTCTGAGCATAATCTCCAGCAAGGGATGCATTTGAGATCACTGCAATCTGCTTATCCACAAATGCTTTATCTTCTTCGGACACACTGTCGGGGATGTAAGCACCGCTCTCATCTTTTTGACGATACTCATTTAGCATTTGCTCCCTTAGACCAAGCATTTCAGGCGACCAACTCGATGAGTCTTCAGAGTTGAAAACGCGCCCCGCCAAACCTTCATTGAAAGCTTGAGCGAACACTTGACTTTGAATCGGGGTCAATCCCATTCTCTGCCCTTCGCTGTATGCTTCCTGTTTAAAATCATCGGCATACTGTTCTAAGAACTCACCATATCGATTGTTAACTGCCGCACCGAATGCCCCAGCCAACATGGCTTCAGACTTAGTACCCCAGTTTACTTCGGAGGCATACTGCGCACTCGATCCACTGTATGCATCATTAAACGCCGTCAATGGGTTTTCCAAAGAGGTTCCGGCGTCAACGGCTGCTTTTAAGCCATCCCAGGTTGATTTACTGGCCACCGTTGCATTGTGCAAGAAACCTCGTGAGCTAGGGTCTTCAAGTGCTTGCTCCTTGTAACTCTCATAGTCTTCGCCAAAGTGATTCAAGGTATGCAGTGCTGCATCAGTATGCTTGCCACTGAAGTCACCAATAGCACTGGCGCTGTTGAAGAACATTTCAGCACCAGAAACTCCGCTATCATCAGCCATAATGCGAGATCGCCACTGAGAGCCAGCTTCACTGTTTAGTCCAGATTGATAGGTACTTGTGTCAGAAACTACGGCCTGTTGGGCTTGTTGTTGATGCGCATTTAGTTGTCCATCAACACCAGACAAATTAGTTTGGTAAGCTGATTGAGCTGCGTTGAACTGAGTTTGAACAGTTGCAGCATCCTCGTAGCCTCTCAATACACCCGATTCCACTTGGCTTTGAGTGCCACCAAAAGTAGGTGCAGTTGATGACAAGCCTTCATTAGAGCGTGGCTGAATAGATCGTAAATCGGCTCCGGTAGCCATGGCCATAACAGTCATTGCTGCTTGATAGTCATTGTCTCGTTCAGCGGGCGTTGAGGAGTTGCTATAGGTTAAAGACTCCATAGCTGCGGCCACATACGCCTGATTATCATCAGGTAGCAAGCGCTGATACATTGGAAGGTTTTCACGTAATCGGTTACCTGCTTCAACATGCTGGTTCATATAGCGACCTAAATAATCCATGACTTCAGGATTATCCGCTGCTAATCGAGTTAACGTCGCACCATCCGTGTTCCTTTGTCCTGATAGACTGTAGCTGGCCTGATCAAGCTCACTAAAGCGGTTTGATGCCGTGATAACGTCTTGTGCTGAACTCTGAAGTGACTGATAGTCTTGATTAGACAACGACATCTCAACGCCAGAGCGTCTTGAATCTGAAAGGTCTTTAACCATTGCATCGCGATACTCAGCACGTCGTGAATCACTTGATGCCAAGCTTTGCATCTCCCCAGTGAGCGTATTTGCGGTCGTTGACCGAGAACTGCCCTCTGATGACTCAACTTGGCCACTAAAGTTACCACCTAAATCCAAGCCTGCTCGTAACCGTGATATTTTTGGCACTCTTGATGATTCAGGCTTATCCACTCCTGGTAGGTTGCCTTGTGGGGAGTCATTCCCCCCTGTACCAAGTAATCTTCCCAAGAACCCTTTATCTGCTACTTCTTTATCACCGGTATTTGTAATGGTTCCATCTCCACCGACCCTAAGGCCTCCCGATAACACGCCCGATACCAAGCCACGTACAGCGTCTTTTTTATCGTCTCCGAAACCATACCGTGTTTGCAGGTCATCAGTAACCTGATTAACAACGGCGCTAGATGCGGAATTAGAAGAACCGATCTGACGTCCAACCGAAGAAAGGTTGTCGTAACTTAGCTTTTCACCAAAGGTTCGACTCATGGTATTGCCAACCTGACGGCTAAAGGCTTGAGTTGCCTGAGTCATGGATTCTTTTGCAGAGCCGACCATTGAACCCACTGCGTTTCCGACAGAGAAACTGCTTAGTAGGTTTGACGCGCCGGTCATAGCAGAACCAGTGAGGGCTGAATTTTGGAACATTGACTGTGATTGCATTACCGGGGCATTTTTCGCGACATCTGGACTTGCCAGCTTTTCATCAATGGCATCACCGTTTTGTAGACGCCCAGCCAAGTGGGTAGCGGTTATTGCTGAGCCATAAACGAGCATGAGCGAAATCGCCGGAACACTCGACGCCAACATGCCGCCAGTAGCTATCCAGGTTTGCAGCACTGAATCCATCTGCATCATCCCAGCAAAAGATGGCACTTCTGTACCTGCAAAGGCATCAAGAGCAGACATTTTCCCTGCAACGGTTAAATGAATATATAGGTTAATGATGGCCATGACAGGCATCCAAAGTTGAATCCAAAGCAGGATTAACAAGTACTTCCCAGCCATTCGCATCCCGATTTGGCCAAGGGCTATCACAAAGGCCATCAATGGGGTGATGGCGTAAATGAACCCCTCAAAAAACGTCATCATCGGACGAACGATACTCTGGAACAGGGTCTGCTCCGCCGCCCATTGCGTATTACGCTGCTCAATCGCTTGGTTAACCATAACGGCTGCGGTGAAAGCTTGATCATCCATATACTTGCCCGTCACGCTTTGCTCATAAATAGGCAAAAGCACTGACGCGGTCATATACTCTTGGGTGTTAACCGAAGCCAAACCAAGGTTATTCAGTGCATTTCGGATCACGTCATCAGTGTCCGTTGCTGACGAAGTCCCCAATGAGGCTGACAGAACCTGTTTAAGCCTTGGAATGAAGGTTGATTCTGTCATGAGTTTCAGTTGGCTATAGGCATCGGTGCAGTCCAGATCGCTACTGCTACCACTGAGCATGATTCGAGTGCCATAAATGCGCGAATCAAACCTAATCGCTGTCATCGGGTTAGGATCACTCAGCACCTGATCGAGGTTCTTTTGGCCGATGTCGATACCAATCAAGGTGCACTCTTTGATGTAGTTAAACCACGATTGCTCGATGTCCGAGCCGCCGACACGATTTGCATCACCCAACCCAGAGCGATCCATCACCTGTTTTCTCACTTTAATCAGTGACTGTAAACTGGATGCAAAGCCGTATTCCGTCATCGCGGGAGTTGAGAAGGCGGTTTCAAACAATCGCGTGATTTGAAAGCCAACAGTCGAAATCGTACTACCTGCGGCAGCAACACCGATGGGCACATTATCAACCACTCGAACTTGTCCGGTGTACGCATCCTCAATGCTCACTCGGGTACTGGGTCCAAACATGGTTGCAAAGACTAGCCATGAGACTAAAACGTGTTGAAAGTTAATCCCACGACCGCCTTGCATTAAGGCCTGGACAGAGACCATCAATACCCCAATGAGCAAGCCAATGCGAACCATTGAAGTAAAATCGCCTGTACCAGTGATCATCGCGACAGCGTTCAGGACCTGCTCTAAAAAAGCCGAATCCCCGATGGAATAGATTTCCCACATGACCTATTCCCCCAGCGCCGTAGATTTAACGGTGTAATAACGCTGTTTGCGAATGGTCTGAATCACCTGGTTAAAATGTGCCAGCAACTCTTGCTCTGAGCCGTATCTTCGCTGCAACGCGGCGTACTCCTCATTGATTTGGCGACGTGCACGTTCAAGGTCTTCAGTTAATAACTTCGCATAGGCATGATCTTCCACACCGGAGGTACTTCTAGCTGCATTGAGCATGTCTTCAACCAATGCTCGGGCCATCTCAACAGCAATAAATGGTGCCGCTCGTGAAGCAAACGACCTAGCGGCCCCTTCATTTAATGCAGAAAGAGTTCGAATCATGCCCCCAATGCTGGCAGGAGCCGAGGTCATAAAAGCCTTTTCGGTGGCGCTAGCAGCCCCTGTATTTCGAGCAAACTTAAAAATAATGCCGTTACTAGAACCTGTACCAAGAAGTAAATTTTCTACCTGAGTTGATAACCCGGTAAGAGTCACGTTAGTGATTATTGGGTTCAGACAACCGTCTTGCGTCACTGTGTCACATCGGTACATAGCGACGTTACCGCCATGAATTAGATGCTCAATAGTCACTTTATTGCCATTCAGCCTGGTCAGTTTTGGGGCTTTACCTTGGCCATCAGCGGCATTAGCTAGATCACCAACAATGATCGAACCAGTCACCGACATAACTGCTTCAAGAAAACGGTCATCCCCCGATGCAAACCAGCTTGATGCCGAATGACGTTTCAGTGCTCGCCAGACCAAGTTACCTTTAATCGTTCTGTTTACATCAGATGCCGCGACACTCGAAGCGTTCTCATATGGGTTCTTACCATTGGACTCACTCCAACTGGTAAAAACGTCTCCAGCCCCTTTTAGTGAGCTCAACATGCTGGCTTCTGTTTGCCCCTTTTTACCAAAAGCAGCCAGGGTATCGTTCACGACTCCCTGAGCCATTTGACAGGAATTGCCAAAATACTCGTTCAACTGCTGGATTTTCTTTTGCAGTGTCTCCATGTGCTGGGAGCATTTCTCACACATAGCACTGAGCGCCAATTGGAATGCGTACCCCTTGGCGTTTGCAGCAACAGAGCGAAGTAATTGAACAAACTGATCCGCGTTAACAAATGACAAACTTCCCGCGAACATATCAATGCCACCACAACCGGCTTGGAATGACGGAGGCACCATAGAGACGAGGTTCTCGTTCATGATCCTGTTACGGACAACAACGCTTCCACCAGATATAACGCCACGCCGCTGACTCTCGAATACACCTGGCGCAGTGGCGTTGGTCATTGAACCAAACAACTGGTTCATCTCCTGTTGCAAGCTTGCTTGGCTCATAGATGAAAAACCAATCGCACAGGCGATTAGCGATACTCGGAATACTTTTTTCATCGTTATAACCCTCCTTGTGCACGCAGATAGCGAACAAGGAACTCAGGGTCCTGTAATATCTTTTCGTTAAGCTCTTGGGCTGACATCGCGAGTGACACGCCGGGTTGAACAGGTCTGGTGGCATAGTAAGTTTGATCGTCAATCCAACCGGCTTGATGGGCTGCGAGAATGATTCGATTATTGAGCTCATCAAGGCTCATTGCGCCTTGGCCAATCGGAGTGATGACATTAGGCGGATCAACTAAGAACACGGCAGGGACAGTCGTAACGGACAAGGATTGTGCTTGTCCTGAATCAACTTTGTAATTGGGAAACTCTCCACCGGGTAAAGGCAAGCCATCAACAGCAATAGCAAACACCTCAAAACCGTAGTTCAAAGCCATGGATTCGATAATAGGCGCTTGAGCATGGCAGTAAGGGCAATCCGAACGATAGAAGAAGAACAAGCCAGCTCGTTTTGCTACCTCACCTAAAGCAACATCCCGTTGAGTGCCAGCTTCTCTATCCATCCGATTGGCGGCATAAGTCGCCAAGGGTCTTCGACTGATTTCATCCAAAACAGGATCGCCCATGACCACCTGCTGACTAACATCAGCAAATAGTGAGCCCTTATCCATCATGACGCGCTGAAGATAAAGATAGGCTCTGACATTCTCACTCGTTGGCTCATCAATTGCCTTGTCCATAAACGATTGCATATGCTCTCGGAACCATGCGGCACTGAAGGGCTTTAGTTCGCTCTGACTGGACTCCAAGACACCAGCTTCCGGCTCTATCAGCTCATCAGGCTGCTCAGGTTCAGGAATGACCTGATACCAAAACCAGCCTTCCTGACCACGCTGATAGAATGGCCCATCACTGGCATGGGCGGGCAAGATGAATAGAAAGAAAATAATGATTGGGATGGTCACCCATAGGATGAACCAAGGTAACAAGGGGGTTCTCATTGTCAGCTCCAGAAAATTTCATAGAGCTACATGCTAAAGATCCCCATAAGAGCGATTGGCCAGATAGATGAAGGAATCGTGTGTGTTTCTGACTATCTATTAAACACTGTTACTAACGTAAGTACGTTAGCTGATGGCACCATAACAAAGTGCATACCAGAGCTGCCATGACACCAAAACTCAGCCTGTACGAAGTATTTTTTGGCTTTGTTTGAAGCTATATATTCTGGCAATAATGATTTTGCCAATTCTGTGCTACACAATTTGGCGCACAAAGCCTTCCAAGGATGCTTAGGAGCACCGTCTGAAAGCCGTTCCACAAACCGTTCCAGTGCATGACGAGTCACCACGACAGGTCCAATGTTCGGAACGTTGATGACCTCATCGATTTCTCTCACTGTAGCATTATCGACGCTGTATTCTTCGAAGGAATGTGAGAGCCAATCGTCCCGCTTCTCTACCGATATCTGTGCTTCTTGGTAACGGGTGAGCAAGAACCTGGTCAGGCTGTATAGTGAATGCTGAGTTGAGCGTTGTTTCTGTAACTTTTTGATAGCTCCTTTACTGACCCGGATTTGAAGGCCATTGCCGCTTCGGTTACTCCCCATCACCTCTTTCACTGACAATAGGTGGTGAATCGCATAGAGCTCAGCTGCAATTGGCTTTTGCTGCTCAGGTAGCTTGTCGTATTGCTCACCTAAATCGACCTTTAGCTCACCACCTCTTCGAAGGCCGGTCTTCCAGTAAACCGTAAACTCACCATCAATCTGCTTTGTTAACAGGGTTAATACCATCATGTTTGTTTCTCCTATTGGTTATCTATTTTTCATTCTCCATGTTTTTTCAAATATGCAAGGCGCAAAAAAAGGGGCCGAAGCCCCTTGGATCAGATATGAACTTTAGGAAAGCCCATGGCACCGTAAACATTCAGCACATCATTCCAATCCCAACTTTTCACGCCAAGTGACGTTGGTATCGGAGGGATCAACACTTGTGTCAGAATGCCTTTTTGCCAGGCTTTTTTCTTGAGTTCATTCGCTGCATTCAGGCCGGTCTCAGAGAGATCGTGATCTGCCCAGATGTACAGCATTTTCACATTACTTGGTGGTTCAAACCTAGCCAGTAGGGTTGCATTCACAACCGACCAACATGTTTGTCCCGTTGCTCTGGTAACCGCTAAAGCTGTTTCGATGCCTTCAGAAACACCTAATACTTCACCAGGCTCACCAATCGGAATGGCACCGCCAGTGATTGTTCTGTCACTTGGTATGGGCATCATCTTTTTAGGCTTTTCAACCGGCGCTTTGAATCCATCTTCACTTAGGTAGATCCGATGAAACGTGGCCGAACGCCCTTGCTGAGTAACGATTTTACCTAGCAGCGCTGGGTAGCTATCGATAAACAGACCATCTTCATCATGGTAAGGCAAGTTTGGATGAAACCTCAGCACCGAATCCCATTCAGGACGAAGCCGGGTAACAATGCCACGACGATGCAAGTAGTTCCAAACTGGTTGCGCACGAGCATCTGCAAGAGATAGCGTTTCTCCCCAGGTTTGATTCAAGCGATGGATAATCGCTTTGTCCTCGTCCTGCTTTCTAGCCTTCCAATCAACAGCGTTACGCGTTATTGCCCGAGAAGGTGCTTGTATTTGTCCGGGTTGAATACCAAGAACTTGGCCAATTGCTTCAATAGACTGAGCAAAGTTCCACCCATTAATCCAAGACAACAGTTCAAAGCCATCATGAAAGATACCGCAGGTATTACAAACGCCACCACCGGTATATTCAGCATCTTTGAACAGCCTAAAGCCATCACGACCGCCATGAACAGGACAAGCCACATGACGGCCTTTTCGAGCAATAGCGGCATCAAGTTCTGGCACCAACGCCGCCAGTATTTGAAGCCATTGGCCATTAAGATATGGCCTTACTGTTTCAATTTGTAAAGGTAACGCCATATAACCTCCTTCAGTAAAATGCCGACTCCTACCACAGGTGGTAAAAGTCAGCTTGGGTCCTGCATTAGCCGTTCGGTTAATACAGGAGCGTTAGTCAAGCTGGATACCATGTCGTCTTAATAGCCACATGATGGACTCACGAAGCACATCAGGATCGACAACCGCAGCCATCGCGCAAACACGAAAGCAAAATGGCGCAATTTCGTCATTTTGAATCCACGACAACACATCCTTGCGCAACCGAGTACTGACACGACCGTCCAGCAATACACGGATCGCATCCAATAGAATGCCTTCGCGTAACTGCCAGATTTCCGTGTCAGACCAAGTGACTGGGGCATCATCAAACTCAAATAGAAATTCGAGCTGTGATAACGTGTGTTGATGGGACTGCTTTTGTGATGAAGGTGAATGGGCAATGCCCCCATTCATTAAAGATAACCGCGTTCGGCAAGCGAAACGCAGCCCTCGTATGCGACCACGACATGGTCAAGCGTTCGAATATCAACAAGTGACAAGGCGTCACGGAGTCGATGAGTGATGCGTTTATCAGCTTCACTGGGTTCAGGATCACCCGATGGATGGTTATGAACCAGTATCACTGCTGCCGCATTAAGTTCTAGCGCTCGTTTTGTTACTTCCCTTGGATACACGCTCGCCGCATCTAAAGTGCCTTTGAACAGCTCTTCAAATCGAATGACACGATGCTTTGTATCAAGAAACAGCACGCCAAAGACTTCGTGCTCATACTCGTGCATCAGTGTTTGCAGGTATGAGAACGCCGACGATGGCTGTTCAATTTTTCGACCTTTACTCAATCGACCACGGGCAAGCTTGAGCGCCATATCTAAGATATCCGCTTCAGTCACTTGCTCAGGAACGATATAAGTACCGGCTTCTTCGCCAGCTAAGAACTTTTTGTTTTTCATAGGAGTCTCCCCAAAAAAAAAGCGGAGACGAACCCATGCCCTGAAGGGGACGGAATCGTCCCCGCAGGGTGGTAAAGTTGATGTGGTTACTGAATTAACAGTTGTTGTGTTACTTCGAATAACTCACGCTTCAGATCTTTGACGTCGTTAATCACGATGCTTTGAGGAAAGAATTTCTCAACACTGCGTGTTTGAATCCCGATCCCCAGCAGCTCAAAGCCACTGCGTCTGCACCGGTCAACAATGTCATGCGTGGCAGCCCAATCATCTGGGTCACCATCGGTTAGCACTATCATTAGCTTTCGCTTCTGTTTTTGCGCTAACAAACTGTTTGCCGCAAACCACATCGCTTGTGCCATAGGCGTACAACCTCGTGTTTTTTGGTCAAAACAGGCGGCCCGATGTCGAACCGATTGCTTGGGCAATAACGCGATAGAAACTTCCTGATGAATACCAGGAAAATAACTGACCGCAGGTACAACACCCGGTATGCCTTCCAGTGCCATGGCCAAAGCCAAAGCGGCTTCATTGGCAACATGAAAGTACTTTCGATTACCTTCGCCAATGGGTTTACCCATTGAACCCGATATATCGACCAGCAAGTGCACAGCAGCATTAGGCGCAATGCGAGGTTGCCTTTGAATAAACAATCTCGACTCACCGGCTTGTGAAGCGGCAAGACGATGGGTTGCAACTCGAAGACCGTGCCTTTTGGCATGATTCCGATTGTCCTGACTGGACTGAACCATGCCCCTAAGTCGGGCTCGAATTTGAGCGGACTCAGACGCCGATAAGGTCAAGATGGCCTCATCACCCAACATAGCCTGCTCTGCTTGGGGCAAACTGAGTGGAGTGACACCCTGATGTCCTTCAGCTTGTTCCGACAACACTTCTGCCACTTGGGCAAAGGTATCGGGTTCAAACTGAGCGGCACTGGCCTCTAAGGCTTGTCGCAAATTGTCAGCTTGATCAGAGTTATCTGAATCCCCCGTTTCAGCAGCATCCCCCATTGCAGACGAGTCTGCTTCCGGGGTTTGACTGTCACTACTGTTATTGCTGTCATTACTCGCATCTTGTCCAATGTCATTACCGTTATCAGCATCCGACTCATCCTGTGGTGGACGAGATTCTTCTTCCAACATGGCAACGATGGCATCGACAAGTTTCAGCACTTCACCTGTAGATGCCAGGCTAGGCACTGCTGTCAGCATGGCGCTTAACCGGCTCATCGCTGCGGCAGGAAAGAGTTGTCTCACTCTTTCATCAACAGCTTGATACAAAGGCGTCAGTGCTTTCTGGCCCAGAAAATGGCATCTCAAGCGAAACAACAACCAGGCTTGCAAGTTAGATGCAGGCTCAGGCTGTTCAGGTACACACATTTGCTGTGTGTCCACCATGTACTCAATCACTTGCGAAATACTGCGCCGGGTTCCGGGGTAATCCTTTGCCAATTCGTTTTCAATGCGCACATCCTCAATAATATTGAGAAGTGCCTTACGGATCGGCTTAGACGACGCCTTCTTCACCATGTCAAAATTGGTATGCCGAATATGCGCCGCTTCATGAGCCAGATAACCCCAAGCTATTTGTTGATAGTGTGGGTCGTCTGGGTTTGCTGTTGGGATCACAATCCGCTCACCATCGGTAAACGCATCTTGTCCTTGAATAAGCACCTTCACACCAAACTTTTCGCCATAAGCGGCGGCAACGATTGGCAGTGCATTTTTTAATGGATGATTCATGGGAGTCTCCTAATCATTAGGGGGAATACTCCTTCAGCGGGAGCGTTTCCCCGCTGGGAATGTAGGTGTTTAAACCTGTGCTTTTAGCTTATCCAGGTCGTATTTTTGACCTAACCAAGCCACCAATTCAGCAGGACTTTCATGCTGCTCAAATGACGTTTTAAGCTGGTCTAAACTCAGGATGTCATCCAATGTCAGACCGTACTGGTCTTGTAACTGAGTAGACACCTCGTGTTGATATTGCAGCCAGGCGCGCTCAAAAGCGGTTTGCTGCAATGCCATGTTTGGAACAAATACCATGGCCGTTACCCAAGCTCCTTGTGCGTCCGCATCTGCGATCAGCACTGGGTTCTCGGGGATCACTACACTATGTGTTGAGTACGACCGTTGTACTAACGTTCGACAACACGCCACTTCTGGTATCGATTCACTTTCAACCGCATCAGTCACACCACGAAAATGCGGTTCAAACTGGTTCAGTTGGCTGGGGTTATGGATGGTTGATTGCATAATTTCCTCTTACATAGTTCAGAGGACATGCGCCCTTAAGGGCAACATGCCCTCAAGGACGTTAGAAATAAAATGAGTTTGGTACAGTCGAACCAAGGTTTGGTCTGACGGTTGGTTGTGGTATTGCACGTAAGTTATCTGCCTGAGCAGATACTGGCTGTGCGGGTTTAGGTTCAGGTTTGGGCATCAGTTGTCTGATATCCAATTGACCTTCACCGTGCATTCTCATCTTGTCTGGATCAGACAAAATTAAAATGGTCGCCATCAGTTCGTGATAGAGATTGTCTGTCACAGGGCCGGTCTTCGGCAGACGAACAAATAAATTGTCCATCGCTTCAACCATCGGCTGAACTCGATGATCCAGGAATGACAAACCATCCAACTTGTCTCTTAATCGCTTGAGAGGATTAAGGGCACGCTGACTGATTTGATTCTTTCCTGCAACGGAACGCTCAAACAGTTCATTAGCATCACGAGCCACCTCCCTAAATAGGGTGTGTCCCATGCCATTGACCTTGTCATCTAAGCCACCAGCTTGTTCAGCCGGTTGCATTCGATAGATGGCATAATCGAACTGAAGCCGTTGTTCCACGTCTTCGATGGGTGACAGCGCACGCCGAATTGCATCTGCAAATTCCGGGTGTTTCGCAACCCAGTCAAACGTCACCTGATCATAGTTGTCCAAGAACAACTGCTTGCACTGCGCAAACTCCTGACCGATCCTGTCAAGCTCTGGAACAATCTGATCAATTCGGTCTTCAGGGACGGCATAGCCACCTAAAAACCGCACACCGACTTGCTCACACAAGCGCTGCGCTTCTTTCTTAAGCCTTTCAAAGTTCGCCAATGCCTCTGGGTCGCAAATTTTTTTACTCCCTAAGCTGGCAACATCCTTCGGTGGAAGTTGGCTGCCATTGGCTAACCTGAAATCTTCAGGCCTTAGTTTTTTTCTACCGCTCCAGATGGAACAGTCGATGTGACAAATCAAAAGTTTGTCGAGGGTTTGAATACTCATAGTGCATCCTCATGCGAGATGGGGACGCACCACTCCAAACAGGAGCAATGGCCCCCGTTTGGGTGGTAGTAGTTGACGCGCTAATGGCAATACCACTATCAGAAATAGTAATTTTGCGAATCAGGCGACGATTGGTTGAGATCGATTTTCGCAGGCATTAAGTCCAGTGCTTCAGCAATCGGGCGAACCCGCTCTAAATCACTGCCTAGCAACCGCAATACATCTTTTTCCAACTTCAGTTGGTCGGATACTTCTATCCCTTCAGGACTCGCTACTGTGAGCGAACACAATGGTGGTAATTGACGCTTAAAGGCCAGTAACAGCAACAATGGCCACGGGCCATCATCAGTGTTAACAATGCCAGCGCCTTCACCTGACACCATGCTGATTTGATTGGTACTAGGTAATCCGCTTTTGCAAAACCCTAATGACCATTTTCCAATCCTGACCTGGTTATCATCAATAACAGCCAAGCCATAGGCTTCAAGCAGCTTTGCCATATCGAACAACGCTTTTTGAGCCAGCGAGATTTGGCCATTGACGTCCTTGCGAGTACGAAACTCCCAACTGACGTTATTGGCGCACGCGACGCTATCTAGCGCATTTGAGAGTTCAAATGGCCGCCCTTGATGATCAATGCCGACTTGTCCAACAAATCGATAACCCTTGTTGATTTTCTCATTGATTCGTCGGTCTGCTTCAGCGTTAGGATCAGTCGAGTCAATCAATCGCTGCTGCGACATTTGACCAGCTTTTCCAAACCGAACTTCAATCTCCTGGGTGTCTGATCCAACGTAAATGGCCCATTCTTTGGCTGTCCCATCAGAATGACTGTAACGGTAAAGAGCAAAGCACTTTTCCATCATCAATCCTCCCAGTGGTCACCGAAGACATCAGCGGCAATACGGTGAATAGCTTCACGTTGCTCCAACTCAGCACGAGCCGTCAAAGACCGAACCAGTGCATACTCCACTGCGTTAGGAGCACCTTTGAAAGCAAGTGTTAACTTTGCCCAGCGCACCAAGGTCCGAGTGGACATGGTGATACTGAGTTCTGCACCGCCATCCGCGCCCCCAATAAAAAGACGACGAATGTCACCTGCCACCTTCACCATTTTTTGGCGAAAGACCTCTGGTAAGCCCGGCGCAACGTTCTCCAGAATGGCTTCCTCTACAGATGGTTCTGCATAGGTCGCTTCAATGATTCTAAAGCGATCAAGGAAAGCCAAATTCTGTTGAAGCACGCCTTGATACAAGCCCGTTTGGTCACCGCTGCCCGCACTGTTGCCGGTAGCGATAAAACGAAACTTGTTGTGTGGCATGATGATCTCTCCGCCATTTTGTGCGATGACCAAAGGGGCACCTTCCAAAATGTCATTGAGCCCAGCCAGTTCAGCAGGCTCAGCAAGATCCATTTCATTAATGATCAGCAAATGGCCATGCTTGACAGCCAGTGCCAGAGGTCCATACACAAAGGTCATGTTGCCATTAACCAGTGTGTGGTGACCGATAAGATCGGACAATTCCAATCGACCGTGCGCAGTAATTTGCTGAACAGGCCAATTCAATCGAGAAGCAACTTGGCAAATTAGCGAGGTCTTCCCGCATCCAGTTGGGCCTGTAATATACAAACCGTCACCGTCTGGGTTAGACAAGAACGCCAATACGTCACGTAAGGCTTCTTTTCTAAAGACATACTCGTCCTTGCGAACGGGAATGTTTGGATGGGTAGTGTCGGCACTAAATCCTTCCAGAACGAAAGCATCAGGAGCCGGGACATTAAACGCTTGATTCACTTGAACCAAAAATGGGGATTGTTCAGTCATGGTAAACCTCATCAGTTTTGACGAGGCCCCATGCCCCAGCAGGGAATGAAGTCCCCGTCGGGTGGTGTGTTGATTGTGGTATGGCTGTGTATGTAAGAGTTCAGCTCGCTCTATCATTCGTACCCAGCATTGGCTACGAGTGAAACTGCTTTCTGATGCACTCGATGTAAGCGCATGAGAAAGGAGCCGAAATCGGCTCCAAGTGAACGTTAAAAGTAAAATGAGCTCGGCGAGTCACCTGGCAGAACCAAGTTATCTTGCTCAAGACTGATTTTGATTGGTGTTTCAACGGGCTGCTCTGGCTTATTGGTGCTAATGCGCAACCGCTCTTGTGGCGCTTTTCGGTAAGCGGCTAAAACCTGTTCATCCAGCTCGCCTAACTTATCGGTGGCCAATTGCTTATAGTCCACCGTACCCGCCATCATGTAGCGGCTGAGTTTGACCCCAGCATAATCGGCATGAGCGTAGTTACCCATCATAGCGACCAATTTCGACTGAGCGTCTCGCATTTCTTCTTTCAAAGATTTGATGTAATTTTCCAGTCGGACCACTTCGGCATGTGCTGAGCAATACTGGCGAGACAACGATGTCCAGCGGTATTGAGCTTCACCCTTGGGAACAAAACAATCTTGCTCTGGGCATTTTGACGGTTCTTTTTTGGTCTGTACTAACTCCCAAAACTGTAGCGCTGTTTCTTGCAACTCAGTTAAGAACGCCGCGTCTCGTTGTATTTCAAACTCAATCAGTTGATCCTCAAAATAGAATACCAACCAACCACGCGTGCTATTGGCGACCAGTATTTGATGTTGTACTTGTACCCAATACAACTGGTACGCCTCGCTTTGTTCTCGGTGAGCTTGCACATCCTCAAAAACTGACTGGCAAGGACATTTCAATTCAACGGGTTCACCCGCATCGTTGATGCCATCAAAGCTGGCTCGAAAGATTGCGTTATGATCGGCTTCTGCACATAACGGCAGAAGAAAGTCATTATGCGCATTCTCAAATGCTCGCCTTGCTTGAGGCTCCAACCGTATACCGCGAAGCACATTTGGATTATTCGACAGGTCTTCCGGTAATACGAATCCGGTTTTTTCTGCCCATAATCGCCAAGGTGTTTTGTAGGGTGAACGCCCCATAATAATTGGGGCTTCAGATGCCGTAACCCCTGCAATGCGCCACTGGTGCCATGCAGGAGTACGCTGTGATAGGTCGATAACCTTCATATTGCCTCCTTTGAGGGGAGACTCCCCCGAAGGAGAGAACTCCCCTTCAGGGTTAAGTGGTTACTTTGCAGCTTGTGCTAACGCTGTTTGGTGCTGAACAACACTTGCTTGAACCGAATCAATTGCCGCTTTACCGGCTTGAATCGAACCTACGACAAGGGCAACAACCAATACCAAGCGAAAAAGTGAGGCTGATTTAGTCATGGAAGATCTCCAAAAAAAAAGACGAGACCTTCCCCCTGACGGGAGAATAATCCCGCCAGGGTTCGTAAAATGAATGCGTGGCGCTAAGAAGCTAAAGGCTGTGTGAGCGCTTTCGCTGCTTGTTGCTGTGCATTAAATATTTCTTGTTTCGCAAACGTCAGTTCAACACCCTGAAAATGTTCATTGGCATATTCCAATGCACTATTCCAAGCGTTTGAAGCTTCTGCCCGCTCGATAAGCTTGTAAACAAGCCCTCGGGTTCGATCATCAACTTGCTCGGGTGGAATCACTGATGGCTCAACAACGTGTGTTGCTTGGCCTTCGATAATTCGCTCCGCTTCGTCTTGATCGAAAATTCCCACAAAGCCAAACGCAATGCGGGAACACTGGATCATGGATTTATGTCTTAGCATTCGCTTAGTGTGCGTCTGCCATGGACCATCTACACGGTAAGGGCCATTTTTGCCGTTACCTTCAAAAGGCGGTCGATAGACTTCATCCAGATACTCAGTGATTTTGACTGGGTGCGAACGGTCGCGCCGATAGATGATGCATTCCATCCATTCAGGGCATTCTTTCGCGCCATCCAGTGAGACTTTGTTTTCTGAAGTCTTAAACTCCATGCCATCAAACTGGTCGTGTTGATTGATGATGCGAGACCATCCATCGACACCTACCACTGGAATAATTCCAGCTTGCTTATCAGGGAACGCAAAAATCTCTTTGGTGAAAGGGTTCAAGCCGTACTGATCTGCAACCACCAAGAGCGCCATCATCTGCTCATTGGTCGGTGCACTACCGTCACGTTGCTTGAATGCTGTTGCTTTTAGAGTATCGAACAATTTGTTTGGATCGACACTAAAGCGCTCAGCAAAGCGTTGGATTAGCTTTGGTTTTTCCATTTTGGACTCCGACAATCAAAGTGGGAGTCTGCCCCTGACGGGAAAGTACTCCCGGCTGGGTTAAAGGGTTTTGCTCGGTTAAAAATCTGGTTCAGGATAAGTTTGTGCCCAATTAACTTGGGAGCTCGCATCATCCGCCGCTGATGGCTCAGATGCTTTGTTCACACTATCAAGAAGCAGAAACTCGTCCGCGTCCACTTCGGTCAATCGATGCTTAATACCATCTTTCTCCCATGAGCGCGTGCGCTGAGGCCCTTGTACAAAAAGCTTCGCTCCTTTTTGGATTAAATCTTTTGCCCTTAGCCCTAACTTAAATCCACCACGATCTCGAAAAACGACCCGATGCCATTCCGTATGCTCTTTGAGCTCATTGGATTGACGGTCGCGCCATTTCTCAGAAGTGGCCAGTGAAATACTGGTCACTAAATCACCTGATGGATAGGCTCGCGTCTCTGGCTCAGCGCCAACGTAGCCTATGAGTGTTACTTGGTTTTTCATGATGTTTTCCTCGTCTTAGTTGAACTCTGTGCACACAGTCGCTTCTACCCGGCTGGGCAAAGAAGACTGACGACGCAGATAGGTTGGTATTTCGAGTAAAGCCATGTCGTACTGATGTGGCTCTTTGTAAAACGCAGATGTCAAACGGGGCATACCAGGAGCTTTAGGCACTGCCATTGGACGACGTTTTGGTGTTGGTGTGAGCAATCGCTTGATTTGAGTAAGTACAAATCGAAACGGGCGCACGCTTTGACGAGCAACCAATCGCAAAAGCGACCAGCTCAGTTTTGCAAGCAACATAATGCCTGCGACTTGGATAATAAATCCGAAGATATATTCCATTGGTGACTCCTTAATTAGGTTGTGAAGGAGTCACCCCCAACTGGAGAAAACTCCCCCAGTTGGGTGGTGAAAAGGCGAACCGCAAGGAACGCATGGTTGAGCATGTAAAAACATGCAGGCTATTTGTTTAAGGAGGCTAGCTACCTCTTAGTACCACTGAGAATACTCAGCGGCGGGCTTCCTTTGAGCTCATGCTCTCAGGCGCAGATATCACTGAAACAGATCAGCAATATTTGATAGTCATTGTAACCGTCTTATCCAGACAGGATAGTTAGAAAGATGCTCAATTCTTCCACCTAGCTGAAAGGCCATTACCGCACAGAGGATTAGGCTAGGGACTGATTATTGTCATATCAGGAGCAAAAACTTATGGCCCAAGCAAAACCCAATTACTCAAAACCCATCTTTGAACAATCATTCACAATTAATAGCTTACAGGCGCAACGTGTCGTTGACCGTGTTTTTAGACGGACGGTCAGTGCGCTTTACGGAATCGATGTCATCCTGCGCATCATCGGCGATGAGAACGAAATTGATGAAGTGGAACAGATCATTAGCCAGTTGATCGAGGATTGCGCTAAGGCGGTAGACAACGAACAAGCTCGTTTAGACAAATTGATGGAGTCCAACGGTATCGATGAAGTACCTGACTACACCGACCCGATTACCTTCAACGCCAAAATAAGCTCGCCTCAGGTTGGCCAGTTTGTCGGCTTAGTGCGCAAACTCGATGCGTTAATGATCTCAATGGACACTCTCTGGTTGTCTAGCGTGCTTAGCAACAAGCAACGCGTTGATGGCAACTACGCATGGCAACAGCGCATTATCAAACTTGCACGACGCATTATTGATATCGAAATTCGAGCACGAAAATCAGCCCAAGCTAAGGGTAAAGAAGCAGAAGTTGAGCAAGCGGTGCCTTCAACCGATGACGATATCACTGAAGAGGAAACAGATAACCCCGCCAACTAGCCAACTAGGCTCCCATCAACCAGCCCCTCTCGAAGGGGCTCTTCATCTTGCTGTATTTTCTATCAAAATCATTAAAATGAATTTAACTGTCATTTTTGGCCAAGCTACATGAATAGAACTAATTTTTTCGTTACTTTCTTTAGGGTAAGCGGATTAAATGGTTGATCTTACCTTTGCATGAGAGTGAGACAGACCGGCATCTCATCGGATTATCTGGTT